>CAZIFP010000259.1:0-4206 GCA_964538105.1 uncultured Bifidobacteriaceae bacterium | reverse complement strand
GCCAGAAATCGGTGACGGCGCAAACCAAAGATGAGCAGCGGATGTTTGCGTTTGCGTGATTGATGTTTCCTGATTGAACTGTCAATTACGCCGGCCAAATGTGTGGTCGTGAATTGCTGGGACTGGAAAAAACCAAGTGCGTTGTCAAAAGCCCAAATCTGATACTGCCATCTGATACTGGTTGCTTGTTTTTGGGTCTTTTTAGGGGTGTTTGTGGGATGTTGCCAAATGTTCGAATGTTGGAGATAGGCCCGTGAATATTGGTGATCCCTCGTGAGTCCATGTGGGGCTTAAATCCGTTCCTCAAACCCGAAACAAGCGCGCTACCAGGCTACGCTACGCCCCGACACAGGGCTAAAGAGGTTGCCTCTAGTCATACAAAAAGGCAATGCTGAATTTTGGCGCGGCGCTCTTTCACAACTGAAAGGACGGCGAGATTTAGGTGCAGACCGTAAAAAACATCTATCCCTGCCGCAATTCACCGACAGAAAATCGCAAGCCACCGGCAGCGCAGCGGGCGGGCGTCAGCTATCTTGCAAACGGGTGACAAACAGGTTCCGCTGGCTTGCGTCAACCCGCCGTCGTCTGTGGGTTGACTTGCATGTCGGACAGTTTATTTTAACAGCATTGTGACTGCCGCTAATCAAACCGCGCCCGGACTCGTCCGGATGGATCTGCTCCCGCCGCGTGTCTGCGCCGTTGTCCGCCAGATCGCAACCGACGACGAGGAAATGCAGCGCCTCAAAACGCTGGGCGTGTGCCTCGGCCGCCGCGTGGAACTGGTCAAGCTCGGCGATCCGCTCATCCTGAAAGTGTTTGGCTCGCGGCTGGGAATCTCCGCAGCGCTCGCCGCCAACGTGCAGGTGGAAGTCTGCCAGCCGGGCCATTGCGCCCTGCGCGAAACCGATTGCGCATGAGCGCGTGCCACGACATTCCAGCCAAGCCTTCCGCTGCGGCCCATCCCCATCACGCCTTCACGCTCGCGCTGGTCGGCAATCCCAACGCGGGCAAAACCACCTTGTTCAACGCGCTCACCGGCCTGCGCGCCAAGACGGCGAATTTCCCCGGCACGACGGTCGAGCGCAAGGTCGGGCGGCTGCACCTCGCAAACCAGCAGATTGTCGTCGTTGATCTGCCGGGTCTTTACAGCCTTGACAGCAAATCACCGGATGAAAAGCTGGCCGCCGATGCGTTGCAGGGAAAATTGGAGCACACCGCGCCGGACGCCGCGCTCGTGGTCGTGGACGCGACCAATCTTGAGCGAAATCTTTTTCTCGTCAGCCAGCTTTTGGATCTCGACTGCCCGGTCATCGTCGCTTTGAACATGATGGACATGGCCAGGCGCGACGGCATCCGCATTGACGTTAAAAAATTACGTGCCGAACTGGGGTGCGTGGTCATTCCAATTTCCGCGCGTGCCGGAACCGGCCTTGAAGAATTGAAGCGCGAACTCGCGCGGCTAATTGGCGGCGCGATGCCCGAGTCCGTGGCGCACAGCAAGCCTGATTGCGGCAGTTGCACCGGCTGCACCTTTCAGGCTCGCTACGAATGGACGGAACAGATTTCCACGAAGGTCATGGACGCGGCGCTGGCGCGGCGTTCGGCTTGGACGGAAAAAATTGACGACATCGTGACGCATCCCTCAATCGGCGTCGCCGTGTTCCTGGCCGTGATGCTGGCGGTCTTCGCGCTCATTTTCTGGGTGGCGCAAATTCCGATGAATTTGATTGACCACCTGTTTACGTTCCTCGGCAACCGGGCTGGCGGATTGCTGCCGGCGGGCGATTTGCAAAGCCTGATTGTAAACGGTGTCATTTCCGGCGTCGGCGGTATTCTGATTTTTTTGCCGCAGATCTGCATCCTATTTTTCGCGTTGTCGCTGCTGGAAGACACCGGCTACCTGTCGCGCGCGGCGTTTGTGATGGACAAGGTGATGCGGCGGTTCGGCCTGCCGGGCAAGGCGTTCGTGCCGATGCTTTCCGCGCACGCCTGCGCGATTCCCGCCATCATGTCCGCGCGCGTCATAGAAAATCCGCGCGACCGGCTGGTGACGATCCTCATCACGCCGTTGATGACCTGCTCGGCGCGCATCCCGGTTTACGCGATGGTTACGGCGCTCATTTTTCCGAATTCGCCGCTCAAAGCCGCGCTGATTTTCACCTCTGCCTACGCCATCGGCATCCTCGCCGCGCTCGGCTGCGCGCTGCTGTTCAGGCACACCATTTTGCCCGGCGGCAGCAAGCCGCTGATGATCGAACTGCCGCCCTACCGCCTGCCCGGGCTACGCACGGCGCTGCTGCATACGTTTGACCGTGCGAAAATTTTCGTAAAACAAGCCGGCACCATCATTCTCGCAATCTCGCTGGTTTTGTGGGCGCTGTCGCATTATCCGAAATCTTCACCGCCCGCCACGGCGGTGGCCATGCAGACGCAAGCTTTGCAACTGGAAAAATCCGGCGAACAAGCGAAAGCTGACGAATTGCGCGCCAACGCTGACCGCCTGACTGCTCAGTCTTCGCTGCAAAATTCTTATGCCGGGAAAATGGGCCACGTCATCGAGCCGGCCATCCGGCCGCTTGGTTACGACTGGCAGATTGGCATCGGCATCGTCAGCTCGTTCGCGGCGCGCGAGGTCATCGTCTCCACGCTCGCCATTGTTTACGGCGTGGGCGAGGACTCCGCCGACAACAACCGAAAATCACTTTACGACACGCTGCGTCAGGCGAAGCGCACGGACGGCTCGCCGGTGTTCACCGCCGCGACGTGCCTGAGCCTGCTCGTATTTTACATCCTGGCCGCGCAATGCCTGTCCACCCAGGCCGTCGTCAGGCGCGAGACAAACAGTTGGAAGTGGCCGCTATTTCAAATCGCCTACATGAGCGGCCTGGCCTACGTCGCCGCGCTGGTGGTGTATCAAACGATGCGGCACTTTGGTTATGCGTGAACTGGCTCGGAAACAAAATTTGTTTCCACCAAACCCGGCTGGCCGTAATCTAACAATCATGAAATCCATTCGGGGGTTTTCACTGGCCGTTTTAATTTTATTTTTGCTGACCGGGCCGTCACCGGCCGCGGAAACGAACCATGATTTCGCCCGATGGGAAACGGACATCGCCGCCTTTGAACAGTCGGACATCACGAATCCTCCGCCCAAAAATGCGGTGGAATTCATCGGCTCCTCAACCATTGCGCGCTGGAGGACGCTGGCGCAGGATTTTCCCGGCCAGCCGGTTTACAACCGCGGCTTCGGCGGCTCGGAAATAGTGGACTCCACGCATTTCGCGCCGCGCGTCATTTTCCCCTACGCGCCGCGGATGATTGTTTTTCGCGCCGGCGGCAACGACTTGGCGGCCGGCAAATCACCGGAACAGGTGTTTGCGGATTTCAAGGAATTTGTCGCCGTCGCCCACGCGAAACTTCCGGCGACGGAAATTGTTTTCATTTCCTGGAATCCGACGCCGTCGCGCTGGAAACAGCATGAGCAGGAAAAAGCATTGAACCGACTGGTGGAAAATTTTGTCCGCCAGACACCGCACTTGAAATACATCGAAACTTACGATCTGCCACTCGGCCCGGACGGACGGCCGCGCCCGGAACTGTTCGTGGCCGACCAGTTGCATTTCAACGCCGAGGGTTACAAGCTCCTTGCTGATAGTGTGCGGCCCATTTTTTCCAAATAGCCGGGACGGGCTTCACTTGGCTAGATTGACATTGCGTCAAATCCACCGTCCACCACGATTTCCGCGCCGGTGATGAAACTGCCAGCGTCCGACGCCAGCAGCAACGTCGCGCCAACAAGTTCATGCGCCTCGCCAAAGCGTTTCATCGGCGTCTTGCCCATGATTTGCGCGATGCGTTCGGGATTGAGCACCTTGCGGTTCTGCTCGGCCGGAAAAAATCCGGGCACAAGAATGTTCACGCGCACGCCGGAAGCCGCCCATTCGCGCGCGAGGTTTTTTGACAAGTTATGCACGGCGGCCTTCGATGCCGAATAAGTGAACACACGCGACAGCGGTGTCAGTCCCGATGCCGAGCCGAGATTGATGATGCTACCGGATTTTTGCTCGACCAAATGTTTGCCAAATATCTGGCACGACAGCATGAGGCCTTTCAAATTCACGGTGAGAATACGGTCAATCTCGTCTTCGGGAATGTCGAAGAACGGCGTCGGTGAATTCACGCCGGCGCCGTTCACCAAAATGTCCA
>CAZIFP010000258.1:0-4209 GCA_964538105.1 uncultured Bifidobacteriaceae bacterium | reverse complement strand
GCGAAGCGATAATGCTCCGCGTTGAGCTGGTGGCGGTAAAGTCCGAGTCCAAGTTTCATTATTGGGGTGTCAGCGTGAGCAGCAGCACGTCGTTTTCGCGCAACGGCAGGGTTTCATCAAATTGTCCGTCCGCGCCGACTTTGAGGTCGCGCTCAAATTCCGGCCGGCCGGTGGCAGCCTCGCGCAAGATTTTTTCCTGCGCGCGGGTCAGTTGCGCCGGCGCGCCCATTTCCAGATAGGCCGAGTAGGCGTCGTTTTTTTCAAAGCCGGTTTGCCGGAGCGCGAGCCGGTAGTTGCCCGGCGGCACGTTGCTCAATTTCACGTTCACGCTGCCCTTGGATTTTGCCGGCTGTAATTTGAAGAAAATGTTCTGGTTGGCAACCGTGGCGTCGGCGAGGCGCGTCAAATCCCACATCAAAATCTGCGCGCCGCCCTTGTCATCACGGCAAACCCACGAGGCGTTGTCGGAATTTTGCAGCTCGGTCGGGCCGAGCTGATTCAAAAATTGATACGCGAAGTAAGCGGGTTTTTTGATGCCTTCAAAATTGAGCAGCCCGAAGCCGCCGTGAAACGGGCGCATCGGCGGACCGTTTTCCTCGAAAATGTCGGTGAAGGTCCAATACGACATCGAGGCGATGCCGTGTTCGGTGTGTTTGAACTGCTCCAGAATATACGGCGCGGAAAAATAGGAGTCGTGGATCGGGTCGCGCGGCGAGTAGGATGCGCTCCATTCGGTGACGTGAACCGGCAGATCGCTTCGCTCGGCTGAGTCGGCGAGGCTGCGGCCATGCGCCATGGTGTCGGCGGGCGCGCGAAGATTCCCGCCGAGATAAAGAAATTGTGTGCCGAATTCATCAAGCCCGCTCGCGCCGCTGCCCAGTCCGTAGGTGTGAAAGCTGATGAAATCCAGGGGCAATTGATTCGTTTTGCAAAATTCAATCAGCGGCTGGATCCAGATCGTTTGTGAGCCCGCCGGGCCGCCTACGCGATAAACCGGGTTCACGCTTTTGACCGCCTGCGCCGTGTGCGCGTAAAGGTCGAAGTATTCGCCGCGTGCGTTTTGGGGATCGTGCGGCCCCCAGAAACCGGGATAATCGGCCTCGTTCCAGATTTCAAAATACCACTGCTTCACCTCATCCGCGCCGTAGCGTTCAGTCCAGTGCTGCGTAAGGTCTTTGATCAGATCATCCCACTTGTCATAGGATTTGGGCGGCGTCACGTTGGCCTTCCACCAGAAAATCGTCTTGCTCCCGCTGGCGAGCGCGGACGGCATGAAGCTCAACTCCACGAACGGCCGGATGTGCAAATCCAACAGCGCGTCGTAAAGCTGGTCAACGTATTGCCAGTTGTGCTGCGGTTCGCCGTTATGTTCCGCGTAAACGCCCATATCATCGGACAAAATTCCGTGAAAGCGGAGGTATTTGAAGCCGATCTCGTCCTGGCACATTTTCAACTGGCGCTGCCAATCAGCACGCAGACCTTCCGCCGCGCGGCCTGCGCCGATGCACTCGTGAAACAATTCGGACCTCGGCCCTTTGATGTTTTGCCAGTCGGCGGCAATAACGCGGGTGGAATTGGTTCCGGAAGTTTGAGCACGGACAGAAATGGCCAGCGAAGCGACAAGAAGAAAAAAAGTAGTTTTAGCCATGGAATTCACGTTGAAAAGCATGGCAAATTTGAAGGGAATTGGCTATCCATTTAAACAATCCCGGCTCCGACATTTAGTCGCGTCGCCTGAAATAACATGAACCAAAAATTCCTTTTGATTTTCTTTTGCCTCTTCACGTTTGCCGTCCATGTTTTCGCCCTCGGCCAGCTTCAATACGTTGAATTCAATTCCGGCAAGGATTCATTTTCCATCGTCGAAAAAGGTGTCGTCGCGAATCTATATGTGGACACGAACGATTTTGCCGGGGTTATCCGCGCGGCGGGCGACTTGCAGGCGGACATCAACCGCGTGACGGGTCTTTCGCCAGTGATCACGCACGCAAACAAGGAGCCGGGAAAAAATGTCATCATTGTCGGCACGATTGGCAAGAACGAGATCATTGGCCGGCTGATCCAGGAAAAGAAAATTGACGGTTCGGCCATCAATGGCAAATGGGAATCGTTTTTGATTCAAGTCGTGCCGGAGCCGTTGCCGGGCGTTGACAGCGCGCTGGTGATCGCCGGCAGTGACAAGCGCGGGACGATTTACGGCATCTACGATTTGTCCGAGCAAATCGGCGTTTCGCCTTGGTATTATTGGGCGGACGTGCCAGCGATGCATCACGACGAACTGTTTGTGAAAGCCGGAAAATTTGTGCAAGGTTCGCCGTCGGTCAAGTATCGCGGCATTTTCCTGAACGACGAAGCGCCGGATTTGAGCAACTGGATCTGCGAGAAATTCGGCACGGTTCCGACCGGCACGAATCCGCCGGTGCCGCCGGGCGTGGCGAATTACAACCGCGCGTTTTACACGAATCTATTCGAGTTGATTTTGCGGCTAAAGGCCAACTATCTCTGGCCGGCGATGTGGAACAACGCCTTCAACGAAGACGACACGAACAATCCCGTGCTGGCGGACGAATACGGCATCGTGATGGGCACTTCGCATCAGGAACCGATGCTGCGGGCACAGAAGGAATGGGACCGGCGCTATCAAAAAACGATTGGCACCTGGAATTACGCCAAACATCCGGACGTAGTCTCCAATTTCTGGCGCGAGGGCATTGCGCGGAATAAGAATTACGAGAGCATCATCACCATCGGACTGCGCGGCGCGAACGACACGCCGATGGCCGACGGCGGGCCGGAGGCGAACATGGCGTTGCTCGAAAAAATCGTGGATGTGCAGCGGAAAATCATCGCCGACGAAGTCAATCCCGATGTGACCCAGGTGCCCCAGGCCTGGTGTCTCTACAAAGAGGTGCTGGATTTTTACAACGCCGGGATGCGCGCGCCGGACGACGTGACGCTGTTGTGGGCCGAGGATAATTGGGGCAATGTCCGCCGCCTGCCGTCCGCCGAGGAACGCGCGCGCAGCGGCGGCGCGGGCGTTTATTACCATTTTGATTATCACGGCGGTCCGCGCAATTACCAGTGGCTCAACACGAGTCCGATTCCAAAAATCTGGGACCAGATGTCGCTCGCCAAACAATACGGCGCGGACCGGATTTGGATCGTGAACGTCGGCCATTTCAAGGGCTACGAATTTCCGCTGGAGTATTTCATGAACCTCGCGTGGAATTCCGACCGCTGGACGAACGACAATCTGGATGAGTTTACGCGGTTATGGGCGGCGCGCGAGTTCGGTCCGGAGTTTGCTGACGACATCGCCGACATTATTTCCAAATACTCAAAATACAATGGACGGCGCAAGCCGGAGATGCTCGCGCCTGACACTTATAGTTTGGTGAATTACCAGGAAGCGGAAACCGTTGTGGCGGATTTCAAAACCATCGCCGACCGCGCGGAAGCAATTTACAACAAGCTGCCGACCGACCGGCGCGACGCGTTTTACGAACTGGTTTTGTTTCCGACGAAAGCCAGCGCGCTGGTGAACGAACTGTATCTTGAAGCCGGAAGAAATGAGTTGTTCGCCAAGCAGGGCAGGGCGAGCGCCAATGACTTTGCCGCCGAAACGCGCTCCTTGTTCCAGGCCGACACCAACTTGATGGCTTATTACAATCACACGCTGGCCGGCGGCAAATGGGATCATTTCATGGATCAGACGCATCTCGGTTACACGACCTGGCAGGATCCGCCGCACAACAGCCTGCGCGCGATCAAGCTCGTGGAAACCGAAGTGCCCGACGCGGCGGTGCTGGGCGTTGCGGTGGAAGGTTCGGAATCTGCATGGCCCGCCACGACGGACAATGCAGTGCTGCCAGCATTTGATGTGTTCAACCAGCAGCGTCATTACATTGACGTGTTCAACCAAGGCAAAACGGATTTTGATTTCACCGCGACGGCCAGCGAACCGTGGATTATTTTGAGCGAATCAGGTGGGACCATTGGAAATGACCGGCGTTTATGGGTTAGCGTGGATTGGAGCAAAGCGCCAACCGGCGCGGTCAGCGGCACGGTGAAACTCACTGGCGGAACCAATGAGGTGGTCGTAAAAGTAAACGCCTTCAATCCTGCGGAGCCGGCGCGCGATTCGCTGGACGGTTTTGTGGAAGGCGAAGATTATGTTTCCATCGAGCCGGAACATTTTTCCAAAAACAC
>CAZIFP010000257.1:0-4230 GCA_964538105.1 uncultured Bifidobacteriaceae bacterium | reverse complement strand
CATGCCGATGATCATGGCCATCGCCGTCATCAATACGGGACGGATGCGGCCCACGCCGGCTTCGAGCGCCGCGGCCACCGGGTCGAGTCCGCGTAGCATGTTTTCGCGGGCGAAGGTGACGACGAGCACGGAGTTGGCCGTGGCCACGCCCATGCTCATGATGGCGCCCATCAACGCGGGAACGCTCAACGTGGTCTGGCAGAGAAACAATCCCCACACGACTCCGGCCAGCGCGGCCGGCAGCGCGGTGATGATGATGAACGGATCGAGCCAGTTCTGGAAATTGACCACGAGCAGGAAATAAATCAGCACGATGGCGCCGACCAAGCCGATGCCCAGGCCCAGATAACTGGAACGCATCGTTTCCGCCTGTCCGCGAATGATGATGCTGCTGCCGCGCGGCAAACCCTTTTTGATCTTCTCGACGAGCGGCTGGATGTCATTCAAGACTCCGCCAAGATCGCGACCGTCCACGCCGCCATAAACGTCGATGATCGGCAGGACGTTGTAGTGCGAAATCGCCGGGGCAATGTTCACACGCTCAATGCTGGCCAGGTTAGCGAGGATTTGCGCGCTGTCTCCACCGGGCTGGTTGCTGCTGATCGGCAGGGCGTTGAGCTCGGCCAGCGAATCCATCGCATATTCCGGGGCGCGGACGTTGATGAGATACTGGATGCCGACCTTCGGATCGAGCCAGTAAGCCGGCTGCACCTGGCTGCTGCCGCTCAGGCCGAGCAGCACGGAATTGGCCACGTTCTGTTCGGTCAGGCCAAGGTCGGCGGCCTTGGAACGGTCCACCGTGATGCGAAATTGCGGCCAGTTGTCCGGCTGCTGCACCCGAACGTCCACCGCTCCGGGAATTTTTTTGATCTGCTCGGCCAGTTTCACAGCGATGACGCGGTTGGCCACCTGGTCGCGACCGACGATTTGCAAATCGAACGGCGCGGGCAGGCCAAAGTTCAAGGTCTGGCTCACGATGTCCGCCGGCAGGAAATAAATCATCGTGCCGGGAAACTCGCGGTTCAGGCGTTCGCGCAACTGTCGAATGTATTTATCCGTCGGCGCGTGTCCAGGCTTGAGTGACACAAGGATGTCCGCGTCACCTGGTCCGATCACACCGCTCGTGTTGTAGCTGAGATTGATCGAGGAATTGGGGATGCCGATGTTGTCGAGAATGCCGCCGAGCTCGTCCGCGGGAATTTCCTCGTGGATGACACGGTTGACCTGATCGCTGAGGCGCTGGACTTCCTCGATGCGCGTGCCGGTGCGGGCGCGAATGTGCAGTAGGAACTGGCCCGCATCCACGGTCGGAAAAAAGTCATTGCCCAGCGTCTGCGTCAGCAGCCACGACGCGGCGCAAAAAACCAGGAAGAAAATACCAAAGGGCTTGCGATGCTCAAAACAGGTCGCGAGCAGCGCGCGATAATTCGCCCGCAGCCGGTCAAAGCCGTTTTCAAAAGCGCGTTGAAACCGGATGAACGGCCGGACCCAGCGTGGCGACTTCGATTCATCAGCAGGTTCACCGTGCAATTCCACGTTGCGGTAAAACCACATCACCAACGTCGGCACGAGCGTCCGTGACAAAACATAACTGGCGAGCATCGCGAACACCACCGCCTCCGCCAGCGGCACAAACAGAAACCTGGCCACGCCGGTCAGGAAAAACATCGGGATGAAAACTATGCAGATGCACAGCGTTGAGACGAACGCCGGCAGGGCGATTTCCTGCGAGCCGATGAGGATGGCCTCTTCCAGCGGTTTGCCCAGGGCCATGTGGCGATGGATGTTTTCAATCGCCACCGTGGCGTCGTCCACGAGAATACCAACGGCGAGCGCCAGGCCGCCGAGCGTCATGAGGTTGATTGTTTCACCAAGCGCGCTCAAGGCCGCAATCGAACACAGCACCGAAAGCGGGATGGACAAGGCGATGATGAACGTGCTGCGCCACGAACCGAGAAACAGCAGAATCATCAAGGCGGTCAATGCTGCCGCGATGGCACCTTCATGCAACACTCCGCTTACGGCCGCGCGCACGAACAGCGACTGGTCGGCAAATTCCTTCACGTGCAAATCGGGCGAAACCGTGGCCATCACGCCGGGCAATGCGGCTTTGACGCCGGCCACCACATCCAGCGTGGATGCGCTGCCCGCCTTCATGATGGTGAGCAGCGCGCCTTTCACGCCGTCCTGGCGCACGGCGTTTTGTTGCGGCGTGTAGCCGTCGTGCGCCTGCGCCACGTCACTGAGATAGATGGTCGCGCCGTTGACGACTTTGATGGGCAGCCGGTTCAGGTCGTCAATCAGACGCGGATTGGAATCCACCGCCACGCTGTATTCGGTCGCGCCAATCTTGGCGGTGCCGCTGGGCAGGATCAGGTTCTGCGCGTTGATGGCGTTCACCACGTCCTGCGCCAGCAGGTTCTTGGCTTTAAGCGCCGCAAGATTCAAATCCACAGAGACGACGCGCGTTTTGCCGCCGTAAGGCCAGGGAATCATCGCGCCGCGCACATTGGACAGCCCGATGCGCACCTGGTTCGCCGTCACGTCAAACAGCTCCTGTTCCGACATTTTGGAACTGCTGAAGGCGTATTGCAAAATCGGCACCGAGGCGGCGTTGTATTGGATGATCAACGGCGGCTGCATGCCCGGCGGCATCAGGCGCAAAACCGTTTGTGCCGAGGCGGTGATCTGGGCAACGGCGGAATCCACGGAAGCGCCCGGCTGCAGGAAAATTTTCACCACGCTGATGCCGTTGTAGGAGGTGGATTCGACGTGCTGGATGTTGTTGACCGTCACGCTGAGGATGCGCTCGTGTGTGTAGGTGATGCGCTGTTCAAACTGCTTCGCATCTAGGCCGGTGTATTGCCAGATGACGCTGATCACCGGGATGTTGATGGCCGGAAAAATATCCGTCGGCGTGCGCAACAGGATGAACGGAGTCAGCAGCACCAGCAGCAGCGCTGCCACCACAAACGTGTAGGGGCGGCGCAAGGCTAATTGGACGATCCACATAATAGTTGGTTATCTGGCTCCCTTTAATGGAACTTTTAAAATCACTTGGCCCGGTCAGCGTTTGACCCCGATGAGCGCCAGAACGGCCTCATCGGCATGGCGTAAAATTTTCAAATCGTTATAAATCTTGGCGCGCAACAAAAGCCCGACGGCAAAGGAATGCAGCAATTGCGCCTTGATCTCCGGGTCGCCGGCCGCCGCCAAGCCCGCAGCCTGGGCATCCGCGATGGCCCCGGTGAGATACTGGACATGGCGGTCAATCAGCTCCCGGGTTTTGATGCGGATTTTCTTGTCCTGGGTCGCCATCTCACCGCCCACGCTGGTAAAGGGGCAGCCGCAGACATGCCCGTATTTTTTGTGCCGCTGCTTCTGCACGCCACGGATGTAATCGCACCAGAGCGCCAGCCGTTTCAACGGGGCATGTTGCGGCGAGAAAATGCGTGCGTAGTCGAGGTTCTTCAACCGCCAATGCTCCTCGTAGGCCGCCACCACCAGGTCGGCCTTGGTCTTAAAAAAATAATAGAAACTGCCCTTGTTGACCCCGGCGCGGGTGCAGATCTGCTCCACGCCGACCGTGCCGTAGCTGTGCTCGTGAATGAGATCAAACGCCACGCACAATAGTTTTTCTTTGGCATCACTGGTTCGGCCCATAAATAAATAAATAGATAACCACCCGGTTACTTGCGGGGAAGATAGTTTATTTATACAACCAGTCAACTATTTATTTCATGTCATGGACAATAACGGCCGAGATGCCGTCAGTCCCCCGGCAAGTCGTGGCCATATCACCGTTGCCGCCAATAATTGCTCGTGGCCAGGCCGGTTTCCCGGCGCAAGAGTTGCGCGAAATGGCTGGGATTTCCGAAACCTTCAAAAAAATCATGCGGAAGGCGGGCGTGGATTCACAGACGGTGAAGGGCAAGGGCAATCAGATGTTTTCCAAGCGTTCGTTCCATGCCTTGCGCCACAGCTTTACGTCCGCGCTGGCGAATCAAAACGTGTCGTCTGAATTGCGGATGAAACTCACCGGCCACAGCACCGAAGGCGAGCATAAAAAATACACGCATCACGAAATGGACAATCTCCGCGCCGCCGTGGAAAAAATCCCGTCCCTTGGCTGATTTTCACTTGTTTGACATCGGCAAACCTCTGTGATACTATTCTGATACTGAAATGCCGCGCAAAGTGCGACAACTGATTGCCGACTTGGAAAAAGTC
>CAZIFP010000256.1:0-4249 GCA_964538105.1 uncultured Bifidobacteriaceae bacterium | reverse complement strand
GAAATAATGCTTTGGTTCCGTTCGTGTATTTCGCATGGTTCGCGGTTGAAAATCATCTCCACTGCCCGCCCCGTTGGTTCAATTATTTGTTTGTATGTCTTTTGGCAAAGTATCAACCGCGATGGTCTGCTCCAAAACGGGACAGCTTGAGCCAATGAAGAATTAAGAATGCAGAATGAAGAAACAAAAGCAAAAGCTCCTAACGCCGGAATTATGCCTTTAACAAGTGTGTCTGCAGATTTCACAGATTCGCGCAGATTTTTCTGTTTTAGTCTGCTATAATCTGCGTCATCTGCGGATAAAATGAAGACAAGGTTTGTGCAGCGCATAATTCCACCGAACGCTTCAATCTTGTTTCTTCATTATTCATTCTTCATCATGCCTTTTCGAAAATGAACCTCGCGCCCGAATCCATCGGCCTCATCGCCGGCAACCGCTCGCTGCCGCTGGAGTTCGCCCGGCTGGCCCGCGCCGCCGGCGTCAAGCGCATCGTCGCCGCCGCCGCCGAGGGCGAGACCGATCCCGCGCTCGCGTCGCTCGTGGACGACATCGTCTGGCTCAAGGTCGGCCAGATCGGCAAGATGATTTC
Source organism: uncultured Bifidobacteriaceae bacterium (assembly GCA_964538105.1). Lineage (GTDB taxonomy): Bacteria > Verrucomicrobiota > Verrucomicrobiia > Limisphaerales > UBA11358 > UBA11358. Next base: position 3,660 of record CAZIFP010000256.1, on the reverse strand, counting down.
CACTTTCACCAGCCGCGGCGTGAAGCAGGTCGTCATGCTCGGCCAGATTGCGCCGAAAAACCTTTTCGATTTCCGGCCCGACCTGCGCGCGATGGGCGTCCTGCTGCGGCTCAAGGAAAAAAACGCGCACACGATTTTCGGCGCGATTGCCGACGAATTGAAAAAGGACGGCGTGGAACTCATCGAGGCGACGCCGTGGCTCGCGCCGCTCATGCCGCAGACTGGATTTGCGCTCGGCCCGAAACTTTCCGATGGGCAGCAGGCCGACGTGGAATTTGGTTTCAAGATCGCCAAGGAAGTTTCGCGGCTGGAGATCGGCCAGCTGGTCATCGTCAAAAACGGAACGGTGCTGGCGGTGGAAGGCTTTGAAGGCACGGACAAATGCCTGGCGCGCGGCGGTGAACTGGCGGGCAAGGACGGCGGGGCGGTGGCCGTGAAGGTCGCCAAGCCGGATCACGACATGCGCTTCGACATTCCGTGCATCGGGCTGCAGACGCTGGAGACGTGCCGTGCCGCCGGCGTGGCCGTGCTGGCGCTGGAATCCGGCAAGACGCTGTTGCTCGAACGCGAGGCTTGCGCCGAGCTGGCGAAAAAAAATCGGCTGTCGCTCACGACCATCTGATGAAACCCATTGAAATAATTATTTTTGCCGAGATTTCGAAGGTCAAATGAATCGGAAAAGAAAAGTTAGAGCCCTGCTCATTGGGCTTATTTTTACTGTTTTGATTCATTATGTGTTTGCGTTTAGTGGTGATGGTAAAGGGGGATTTGATTTCAGTGCCTTTGTATTCACTGCAATCTTGGTTGCTGCTTTAGTCGCAGCGATATTTCTGTTGGATGATGACCATTGACCCAAAATCAGATTTCAAGTTTACGACAATCTGACGAAATGACGGGGCCTGCCGGAACAAGCCCCGTTTTGCGTTTTGGAATCAGCCGCCCACGGTGATGCTTACGGGGCTGCTGAATTGGCCCACCGGCGCCTCATCCAAGCGGTAGATCCCCCGGTAGGTCCACTTGGCCGGGGCGGCGGGGAAGGGTGTGGAATCGGTGTAGCCGGGCGTGGTGTCATACGTCAGATTGACGTAACCCTTGCCGTCATTGTGATCCACCTGGAGTTCGATCTGGTCGAGATAGGCCGCATAACCCTGCCAGCCCCAGCCGATTTGCACACGGTTGCCATTGATAACCAGTGTCAGCACCGGCATCAAGGAGGTGTAATCCGGCGGCGTCTGTTGCGCGCCCTCGATGTCCAGCGCGTCGCCGATGCCGATATTATAGTTGGTGCTGTTCTTGCAAATCTGCAACAGCGAGCGGAACCGCGCCTCGATGCCCGGAGCCACCGCCGGCGCGGGGTCGGGCAGCACCGGAACTCCCGGCGCACCGTCCGATGGCGGGGTGCCGCCGTCACGCAGCAGATCCTTCCACGACGTGAACTGCACGGAGTCGCGGTGCATGATGTTCATGCACTTGACCCAGTAATCGAACGCCACCGCGTCCGCCGCCTGCGCTGCCACCTGATCGGATGTCAGTTTCAGCGTGGTCGCATAGGTGGGGATGTTGATTTTGAACGTGTTTAACTGGCCGGCAAACGCCATGTCATTTTGTTGTATTGGATCTGATTTCATTTTTTTGACTCCTGTGGTTCATTGTTGTTGTTACGGAAAGGAAAAGAGGCTGTTTTTGGCAATTTTGACCATTTTTAAGCGTAAACAGGGTTCCGTGGACGATTCTACGGGTTCTAAGAACAGTTCTACGGGCCCTAAGAATGATTCCATGGGTCCTAAGAATGATTTTAAGAACCCGTGGAATGATTCCACGGGTTCTAAAAACGATTCCACGGATTCCATAAATCTTTCTACGGGTTCTAAGAATGGTTCCACGGACTCCGTAAATGATTCCATGGGTTCTAAGAATGATTCCGGGAAACCGTGGAATGAATCCGGGAACGCGAAAAATCCCCGGCTGAAACCGTCCAATGGCCTGGCCGACGCCTGAAAAAACCTGTGGAAATTGCCCGGCCATTTGGAAAGACCCGCTGGCCGTGAAGAAATCTCGGAAACCCTCACGCCACGCATCCTGCGTCTGCCGGGGAAACATTACTCTCCCGATTTCTGCGAATACTCAACATTCCTTGCTACCCGGAAACGCGGCGGGAACCACGGATTTGAAGCCGGCGGCGATTAAAATCTTTACAGCAGCGCAGCCGGTTCGCGACGGAGAGGCGTGTAGGAGTCGAGGCAGCCAGATCATTGGCCGCATCCATCCCAAACTGAATTCAGGAAAAGAGCCGTTCAAGCGCGGAATGGAGCGTGCGGAGTCTGGAAAGCGCTTGTCATCTTGGACTGCGGTGGCAAGCGCAGCGCGACACCGCTTTCGCACGCACGAAAATCTTCCGCAACAGTTTGTTTCCGGTCCGCCCGAAAGCGCCGTCGCCGCTCCCGCTCTGCCGGCGCAGTCCAAAATCGTCCAAACGATTAAAAACTTTACAGCAGCGCAGCCGGTTTGCAGAGTATTCGCGTGTCAACCAGCAGCCGTTTAATATTCAGAACCGCACATGGCCGCGCAATTTTCTTGCTCGCGATAATTTGATGAAGTTCCGCTATAAAAATTTAATAGCAGCAATTTTTTGTCTGCTTGTCGTTCAATCTATTCAAGCCGCTGATCCAGTTTACAATGGCAAACCGTTGAGCGAATGGCTGCTGGTTTTGGAGCTGCAACGCTCGGGTCACGACGATCAGATTCCGGCAGGAATGGAACAGCCTAAAGATGCTATCCAGCGAATCGGCACTAATGCTATCCCTACATTGCTCGAAATTCTTGGCGCAACCGAAAAGAACAAAGGGTGGGTGCTGTTCAAACTTAAAAGCTCCGGGTTTCGGAAGATGTATGGCAACTCGGTTGCGAATATTGACGATTTGACGGATGTGGCCGTGGACGGTTTTGGCATTTTAGGAACCAACGCGGTATCGGCTATTCCTCAAATCTCGAAATTGCTTCGTAATTTGGAATCATGCTCGCCTGCAGCGCAGGCTTTGGCCGAACTCGGTCCAACAGGATTTGCAGCGTTGACAAACGGTTTTTCCAGTGAAAATGCCGACATTCGGGGCGTCACCATTTGGGCTATCGGCGAAAAATCTTCGGTTGATTCCAAAACTGTTGCTCGATTGATGATCAGTTGTCTCAACGATCCCGAACCGCAAAATCGGGCGGCGGCAGCCCGGTATTTGAGAGGCAAAGACCCAGCCATGGCCATACCTGCGCTTCTTCCTTTGTTGGATGAAAACACAAATTACGCCCTGATCGAATACGCATCTCTTGCGTTGAGCAGCTATGGTGCGGCGGCGGAAGTGGCGATTCCAAAACTTCTGTCGCTTTATACGAACAGTTGGAATATACAGTTGATGTGGGCAATAAGGGGAATAGACATGAATGCAGCGGCAAAAGCGGAGGCTTTCCTTGTCAATAGCGGCCCGCTGAACGGCGCACGCAGTGGCTATACGACTACAATGCTACCCAATGGGAAAGAGTTGATTGTGGGTGGTGTAATTCACACTGAAATTCCCAAAATAGTTAATCGCACCATTGCTAGCGCAGAGTTGCTTGATCCGACCACCGGAAAATGGACTGAAACCGGAAAAATGAATTTTGAACGCTACG
>CAZIFP010000255.1:0-4268 GCA_964538105.1 uncultured Bifidobacteriaceae bacterium | reverse complement strand
TCGGAGGTGATGTCGCGCAACCGCAATCCAGGTTCAGAATCCAGATTGGAAACACAAAAGCCGCCCGATTTTGGCCGGGCGGCTTTTATCTGAACCCAATCCCCAATTATTTCCGGCGGCGGAAGAGCGACAGCGCAGCCGCCCCAGCCAACCCCGCCAAAGCCAGAGTTGCAGGCTCGGGAGCCGGAGCCAGTGAAACATTGTCAATGAGCGTCACTCCGGCATCGTTTGGGATGGCGCTGCCCGCCTGCAGAAACTGAATCAGCGCACCCGCCGTGTTGGCCGGGGCCGTCTCCGAAAAACTCTGCAGGGAATACGAACTGGTCAGCCCCCCCTGAAAGCTTTGAAAGCCGGAGGCGCCTAAAAAACCATTCGAAGCATTGAACCACTGGATCTGAAATTGATTGTTCTCGGAACCAACGGTCACCGCCATTGCCTCGAAGGAGAAGGTTTCTGTGCCGCCCGGCGTGGAAAAAATGTCTGACTGGGCAATCGAGGCCGGGCCGCCACCCGGGGTGGCTGTGTTGTTATACGACAGGGTGAGTTCCGCGCTGCCCGCAAACGGGCTGGAGGTGCTGCGCGTTGCCGAAGCCGTGGTCCCGGCGGCGGCACCGCTGTCGTCGCTCCAGCCCAGGGCGCCGGTGGTGTAGCTGCCGGAAGCGGTTTCAAATCCTCCGTTGACGACCTGGGCAAGCGCCGCGTTTCCAATCAGGAGAGCCGCCGCACCGGTCAGGCCGGAGATCATTTTAAAATTAATTTTCATATTTAGTTGGATTGCTGTGAAATTGCCGAGTGCCAGCTTTTTTATTACAAATGCAATTGAATGTCAATGAATTTTTCCAGGAACTAGTAAAACCAAACAATGATAAGTACCCGGTAAAAATGAAGCGGCCTTATATGTTGGTTAAACCATCACTTTTTCTTTGTCAATTCATAGAAAATGTAATACTTTTGCGCACTATCATCCCAAAGCGAATGGAACACAGATCATACACATTCATGAAAAAGACTTTCCCGTCATGTTTAGCGGCAATCACCCTGCTTGTCATCGTCGGCACAGTTGTAAGCCACGCCCAGGTGCAGCTTGCCATTCAACCGGGTGTTGCGTTGAGCTGGCCCACGGCCACCAATGACACCTACCAGCCGCAATGGTCGCCCAGCTTTGGCGGCCCGTGGAATTTGCTCGGCGGGACTGTGTCCGGCAACGGCGCGACGAATTCGCTGTATGATCCGGTGCCCGGTGGCACGCGCAACTACCAGGTTTTGGAAATGGTTCCCGGTTCCACGCCATCCCCCGCCTCAGCCATTGTGAATGGCGGATTCGAATCCGGCAGCGGAACCACTGCCAGCAACTGGTCGGTGGACACCGCCGCCGGCGGCCCGGTGTATGGGGTCCGCACGAACGACAACCCCAACAGCGGCTCGTCTGATTTTCTAGTCCATCTGGCCAGCACCGGGGCCGGCCCGGTGGTGCAGTTCAACCAGTCCGGGGTGCCGGTGACGGGAGGAACAACCTATCCGTTCACCTTTGTGGCCAGCGCCCTGCCGGGCAGCGCGGGTTATAACGCGCAGTGGCGGATTCTGTGGAATGTCGGTGGCGACACGGGTTACCAGACGTTCAACCCCGGGAATAATATATATGCCTCGATCAGCAACTCCGTCACCGCTCCTCCCACCGCGACTTCGGCGACAATATTTTTCCACTTTGCAGGCGCGGCGGATCCCAGCCAGTCGGCCAACATTGACATGGACGACGTCGCGCTCGGTTCGGGCAGCGGATCTGGCGGCAGCCCCGGCGTGACCAACGTGCTGCAGGTTGCCACCCTGCCAGTTGCCAGCATCAACTGGCCCACCACCCCGGGCACACAATATCAACCTGAATCAACCACCAGCCTTGCGGCGGGAATTTGGAACAGCAATTTCCCGGTGGTCATCGGCGACGGCGGCACCAACTCAATCCTGTTTCCGATGACGAACAGCCCATTGTTCTTCCGGTTGTATGTGCCACCGGTCGTCATCCTGCCGCCGGTAAACTTGCAACAGATCGTTTCGGGAACCACCAATGCCATCGGCCTGGCGTGGACGGCCAGTGCAACGCCCGGCGTGACGGGCTACGAGATTCTTTACAGCCTGACGAACGGAGGAGCGACCAATTCAATGACGGTCGGGAACGTGAATTCCGCCATCATCCCGAATTTGACATCTGGCCAGACCTATGATGTGGAGGTCGTCACTCTCACATCCACCGGCCAGAGTCCTTCTGCCAGCACCCCCATCACCGCCCAGCCGGACACGACGGCCGGCATGGTTCCGCTCTTCGATGCCAGCACTGTGCTCGAACCGGACACGATCTCCAACACGCCCACGGCGCTCATCACCCGGATCTCCGACCGGCCGCGCGGGCGTCATGCGCGGGAGAACGGGCCTTCGTTCAGCCTGTATGACACGTATCTGATTTTCTACTGGGAGCAGCGCATGACCACCATTGAGATTGACGACACCATCGGCAAGGGTGGAAACAGCATCACGTTCCACATGTGGTCGCTCAACGGGCTGGACACGCCCAACATCCGCTTCTTCTTTCAGGGCCAGACCACTGTGGCGCAATACGGCGACAACGAATATTCGGTCCAGGCGGATTCAAGTTTCACCAATTGGACGTTTAACCTGACCCATAACGCGAGCGGTGGCGCCCTGCAGGTGGGCGATAAAATTGAGTTCGAGTTCAGCCCGTTCATGCTCACGGCCACGAATGGACAACTTAATTACTACGGCGGGGCAATTCTCTATATTGCCGGACAAGGCATTGTCCCGTGGCAGGCATTGATGACCAACATTGATCTGAATCCGGCCAACGACGGGCCCGTCGTCAACGGAGTCCGGACAAACATTGATTCGTATCCCCTGCCCACGAACGCCTGGCTCGCCGGCGCGGCCACGATGCCGTATCAATATTCCGGCGAGACCAACCATCTCTTCAACCAGTTGTCACCGAATGCGTCGCCACTGACCGGCGAATCGTTCCTGCTCGGGCGGCGGTTGCATGAAACGGACTTTTTGGACGGGAGCCATTCCGAGCCGGGCAACCCGATTTACACCGAGCAGGTCGGCAAGCTCGGGCCCAAGTTCAGCAACGTGAGTTGCGTGGCGTGCCACGCCAACAATGGCCGCGCGCTGCCGCCGGCGATTGGTGCGCCAATGATCCAGTCGGTGGTGCGGGTCGGCAGTGATGCGAACGGAACGCCAGATCCGGTGCTTGGTTCCGTGCTGCAACCGCAGTCAACCACCGGAGCACCGGAAGATACCGTGGTGATCTCCAGCTACACGACCATCAATGGCCAGTATGGCGACAGCACGCCGTATACGTTGCAAAAGCCGAACTACACGTTCGGCAGCTACACACCGGCATTTTATTCTGTGCGCCTCGCGCCGCAGCTCGTCGGCATGGGTTTGCTCGAAGCCATCAGCGAAAGCACCGTTCAGGCCCAGGCCAACGCGGACAATGCCGGCACCAACGGCATCTCTGGCCGGCTCCAGACAGTGACTGATCCGCAGACCGGCCAGCCGCGTCTTGGACGATTCGGCTACAAGGCTGGCAAGGCCCGTGTGAGCCATCAAATCGCCGGCGCCCTCAACAACGACATGGGTGTGACGACCTCGATCTTCCCGGTGCTGGACGGCGACACCAATAGCGGACCGGTCGAACTCTCCGACAGCGACCTGGCAAACTGGACGCGCTACATTTCCTGCCTTGGCGTCAACGCCCGTCGCAGCCTGACGGACACGCAGGCATTGCAGGGCGAGCAGTTGTTCATCAGCGCCAACTGCGTGCAGTGCCACACTCCGACACTTGTCACCAGCGCTTATCATCCCTTCGCCGAGCTTCGCAACCAGACCATTCATCCTTATACCGATTTGCTCCTGCACGACATGGGTCCCGGCCTGGCCGACAACATGGGTGAAGGCAATGCCAGCGGTTCTCAATGGCGCACGGCACCGCTCTGGAGCATCGGCCTCACTGTCGGCATCAGCGGTGGCGAAGCATATCTCCACGACGGGCGGGCACGCACAATCGCAGAAGCCATCCTCTGGCATGATGGTGAAGCGGCAGCGTCCAAGGAAGCCTTCCGCACCATGTCGGCGTCGGACCGCGCCGCCCTCATCGCGTTCTTGGAATCGCTATAAGCCAACCCCAAACAAACATCCGCTTGCGCGGGAACAAGGCACGGAGGCGGCGCTGGTAAAATTATTTCGACATCTGCGGTCTA
>CAZIFP010000254.1:0-4275 GCA_964538105.1 uncultured Bifidobacteriaceae bacterium | reverse complement strand
ACGGCAACGTGACCGGCGACGAATTGGAAGGCATCGCGGCGCGCAGTGATTTTGACTTGAGTCAGCACCAGCGTTTTTCCGGCAAGCCGATGGGCGTATTCGACGAGGAGTTGCGAACCGTGTGGGGAAAATTGCCGAAGGAAAAGCAGGACGATTTGTGGAAGCGTTATTACGATAATCGGAAAAACTATCTGACAAAATCCGGCGTCGAAGAAAAACCAGCGCAAGATCAAGCGACCGAAGACGCGAACGGATTGGCGAAAGGCCAATACATCCCGCACGTCATCGAGCCGAGCGCGGGCGTTGACCGTTTGATTTTGGCGCTCATCGCCAATGCGTATTCCGAAGAAATGAAAACCGACGACAAGGGCAAAAGCGAAACGACGGTGACGATGAAATTTCATCCGCGCGTCGCGCCGTTCAAGGCGGGAATTTTTCCGCTGCTCAAGAACAAACCGGAACTCGTCAAGAAGGCGCTGGAAGTGCGCGATTTATTGCGGCCGTGGATGAATGTCTATTACGACGACGGCGGCAGCATCGGCAAACGCTACGCACGCCAGGATGAGGCCGGCACGCCGTTTTGCGTGACGATTGACTTCGACACGCTCGGCGAGAAACCGGAGCTGCTCGACACGGTGACGATCCGTTACCGCGACGACGGCAAACAGGAACGGCTGAAAATTTCTGAACTTCTGGCGTTTTTGCTGTCAAAGATACGTTGATGTCTGAAGACGTAATCATTTCCGACCCGCCCAAGCGCCGTGCGCCGACGCTGTATTTAATTATTGTCGGCAAATTGATCAAAGGCCTGCTCGCGCTCGCGCTGGCGTTCGGCATTCTGCGGTTGATCGGACGTGATTTGTCCGACTTGTTTGGCCGGCTGGTAATGTGGTTTCATCTCGATCCCGAGAACCGGTTTTTTTCTGAAATCGGCGATCGTTTGGATCAAATCACCCCGGCCAACGTGCGCTGGGTCGCCGTCGCCACGTTTTTTTACAGCCTGATTTCGTTCGTCGAAGGCATTGGGCTGATGTTTCGCTTTTCATGGGCCGGCTGGCTGGCGATTGGCGAGTCGGCGTTTTTCATCCCCATCGAAGTCCGCGAACTGGTGCGGCATCCCCACTGGTTTGTGTTTGGCGTGCTGGCCTTCAACGTGCTGATTGTCTGGTATCTTTACGCGAACCGGAGCTGGCTGTTCCGGCATCACCACCACGATTGAGGTTCCGTCACATAATTTTTGCTTGCAACCCGGCGCGAAAACGCTTATTAACAGGGCAGAATTATGAATTGCCCGTCGCGGCAATCTGCTTGATGCTAAAAATTAAAGTCATGTCACAACCAATGAGGGTGTCTTGAGCCGCCCTTTCTCTCCACGTAATTCCTCGCCTGCTTCGTTCGTCCGGGTCAACGGCAAAATCCGCGCCCGCGAAGTCCGCGTGATCGGAGTGGACGGCAACCAGCTCGGCGTCCTGCCGCTCACCGACGCGATGAATCTCGCGCGCCAGCACGGCGTGGATCTCGTCGAAATCGCCGCGACCGCCGTGCCGCCGGTCTGCCGGCTCGTGGATTTCGGCAAATACCGCTACGAAATCGCCAAGAAGGAAAAGGAATCCAAGAAGCATCAGCACGCCTCCATCGTCAAGGAAGTCCAGTTGAGCCCGCGCATTGACCCGCACGACCTCGGCATCAAGCTGATGCACGCCGTCAATTTTCTGTGCGACGACATGAAGGTGAAGATCGCGTTGAAATTTCGCGGCCGCGAAAACGCGCACACGGAAGTCGGCTTCGAGGTCATTAAAAAGTTCATCGCCGACATCGCGCCCTACGGCCAGCCGGATTTCCAACCGAAACTCGTCGGCAAGGCCATCAACCTGATGATCAGTCCGCTGCCGCGCAACAAGCGCGCCAAGAATCCGCATGAAGGCGAACCGCTGGAAGCCATGAAAGACGAAGACGAGGACGAGGCTCCGGCTGAACCCGCGCCGCCCAAGGCCAAGGTTACCGTCGCCAGCGAACCGCCGACCGGCGGACTCAACGACGCCTTTTCCAGGATCGAAGTCAAGTAGCCGCCCGCGCATACCAGCCGCGCACCAGCTCGGGAAACCGGCAGTCCGCGCAAACGGCATTCGAGTGTTCACAAAAGTCGCGGACGATTTGGATCAAGCCCTGCTGCTGCGCCGCCGTTTTCAAAATGCGCGCGCTTGGACTTCCGAGCAGACGCTGCCGCGCCAGCTTCAGAACGGAATTGTCCTCCGCCGCCGGCCACGCGAAATATCTCCGCTCCATTTCGCGCCGGATTTTTTCATTGCCGCCTTCCTGCGCGCGAATCCACAGCCAAGGCAAAACCACATTCACCGCCAGATCGGTGACGCGCGCCGCGCCGAGCAGCGGCTGCGGCGTTTTCATCCGCGCCGACTTGAACGTCCGGTGCCAGGACCAGAAATCATCGCGTTCAACTTGAAAAATTTCCTGGAGCGAATCTGGAGTTTTTTTGTCCGGCAAATCCGCTGCGCACCAGCTTTCAATTTCGGAAACCAGATTTTTCGCCTCGAGCCAATGTGCTGCCAACGCGAGCCGGCGCTGCGGATGATTCGCCGGGCGCAGACCGTGAAATTTCCACGCCGCGCGCGGCAGCACGCAGCTTTCCAATTCGTCGCGGTCGCGCCACCAAAAATCCCAAGCGTGCCGCAAAAAAGTGTCGGAACTTTTTTGGGCACGCGTCAAATCGCCCGGCAAAAGTCCACTGACGCCGAGCAGCCGCGCCTGAATTTCAAATGCAGACTTTGTGCCGCGCGACCAGCGTTGTCTGGTTTCCGCCAGATGCAGCATTGGCCAGACGTTGTGCTTGTAGCCGAGCGCGCGAAACAGGTTTTCCCACAGCGCCTGTTCCCAGCCGGCATTTTTCGCGTGGACCAGCATCGCCGCGGCCTTGCCCCGGAAACGGATTTCGGCGGCGGCCTGAAGCAGCTCCGCGAGGCGCGGCTCCGAAAGCTCGCGCAGCGGCGCGGAACATTTGCCGCGCAGTTTTTCCGGGAGCAAACGGAGCGGTTCATTTTCAAACGACAAACTTAATTCCGCCAGCGGCGCGTCGAGCACGGTTTTCAACGGCAAAACCGGGGGTCCGGTTTCATCGGCCGGTAACTTTGGTTCGTCCCAAACGACGTGCAGCAGCACGTTTTGAAAATGTTTGTTCCGGTCGTGGCCATGCGCGCGCCAGCCGCCGGCGTGCAAATCAACCTCCACGTCGCCGGAACACGGCGCATCGTCGCCGACCTGTAAAACGGCGTTGTAAAAATCCGGCCCGCCTTCGACGCTGATGAATCCGGGGTGAAAAACACGAACGACCTTTCCGTCCGCGGTTTTGAGCCGGTCGCGTTGCAGCCGCTGATGCTGCCAGACGGCCTGCAGCAGATGTTCAGACGGCACACCGTTCGCGTCGTGCAAAACATGCGGCACCGCGAATTGCGGCCGCCAGGCGGCATAGAAATTTTCAGATGCCGGAAACACTTTCTGAAGTTTTTGCGCCTCCTGTGCGTCAAAGTCAAGCCGCTGGTTTTATTTTAATTGCATCGAATGGCGAAATGAAATGTTTAAAGAAGAAGCGCCGGAGTTTTTGTTGGCTGTCGGCGGCATTTTTCAGTTACACTCCGCGCCAAGTTTTGATGAGTGAACAACCGATGATCGAGGTCGTGGATCTGACGAAGCGCTACACGGGCCGGACGGCCGTGGACGGCATTTCGTTCACGGTCGCGCGCGGCGAAATCGTCGGCCTGCTCGGTCCGAACGGCGCGGGCAAAAGCACGACGATGCGGATTCTTTCCAGTTTCATGCCGGCGACGAGCGGCACGGTGCGCGTGGCGGGCTTCGATGTTTTTCACGAGTCCGAGGAAGTGCGCCGGCGGATCGGTTTCATGCCGGAAAACAATCCGCTCTATCCCGAAATGCGCGTGCGCGAATATCTAAAATTTCGCGCGCGGCTCAAAGGGCTCGGCTGGAAAAAATCGCGTGAGCGGGTGACGACGGTGATGGAGCAGTGCGGCCTGGCGGACGTGGGCCGTCGCATCATCGGCCAGCTTTCCAAGGGCTACAAACAGCGCGTGGGCCTGGCGGACGCGCTGGTTCACGACCCGGATTTGATCATTCTGGACGAACCGACCATCGGCCTCGACCCGAACCAGATCCGCTCGGTGCGGCAGTTGATCAAAAGCCTCGCGGAGAAACACACGGTTTTGATTTCGACGCACATTTTGCCGGAGGCGGAAATGATGTGCAGCC
>CAZIFP010000253.1:0-4286 GCA_964538105.1 uncultured Bifidobacteriaceae bacterium | reverse complement strand
GTGACTTCCGCAATTACGCGCGGTTGGACGTGGATTTTGCGCCCGGCTTCCACCTATTGCTCGGCGACAATGCGCAGGGCAAGACCAACATTCTTGAGGCTATCTATCTCATGGCCACGCTGCGCTCCTTTCGCGGCGTCGGCGGCGCGCAGATGATCCGGCACGGCGCGAAGGGCTATTTCGTCGGAGGCGACGTCGTGGGACTGGGTGACCACGAGATCAAAATGTATTGGTCCGCGCGCGAGCGGAAACTGGCGCTAGACGGCCAGCCGGTGAAAAAACTGGCGGATTATCTGGGCGCGCTGCGGACGGTGGTTTTTTGCACGGAAGATTTGCAGCTCGTCAAAGGCGCGGCGCGCGCGCGGCGGCGCTTCATTGACCTGCTGCTCGCGCAGACGCAGCCGAGTTATCTGCCGCTGCTCCAGCGCTACATGCACACCGTCCGCGCGCGAAACGCCCTGCTCAAGCACCGCACCGCCGACGAGGCCGCGCTGGAAAGCTTCTCCGCCGAACTCGTGAAGCTCGGCAGCGAAATCATCCGCGCCCGGCGCGAGCTGGTGCCGAAATTTTCCCCGCTGGCGCGCCTCGCCTACCGGCGCATTTCCAACGACGCGGAGGAACTGCGCATCGAATACCAGCCGAGCGTGAAAAATGATTTTGCCGTGGAACTCGCGCAGTCGCGTGTCCGCGAACGGACCTTCCGCGCCACACTGGTCGGGCCGCACCGCGACGACGTGCAATTGCTGCTCAACGAAAAATCCGCCGCGCAGTTCGGCAGCGAAGGCCAGAAGCGCACGCTGGCCATTGCGCTGAAAATGGCGCAGGCGGAATATCTTGCCGGCATCCACGGCTCGCCGCCGATCCTTCTCATTGACGACGTGATGGGCGAATTGGACGTGAAGCGGCGCAGCGGATTCCTGCCGTTGCTGGAGCGGGCACGCCGGACGAGCGGTCAGGTGTTCATGACCTGCACCGAGGAAAACTGGCCGAGCGAACTCGGAAAAGATTTGCAGCGGTGGCAGGTTCAGGCCGGAAATCTAAAGAAGATTTGATCCGCAGATTTTTTGGACGTTTTTATCTGCGAAAATCGCGCAATCTGCGGATGAGTTTCCTGCTTTCTTGTTTTGCTGATTCTTTTATCTTTCCGTCATGCGAATCTTGTCAGGCATCCAGCCCAGCGGCGCGTTGCATCTCGGAAATTATTTCGGGATGATGCGGCCCGCCATCGAGCTGCAGGAAAAAGGCGAGACGTTTTACTTCATCGCGGATTATCATTCGATGACGTCGTTGTTCGACGCAAACGAGCGGCGCAAAAACACGTTGGACGTGGCGCTGGATTTTCTCGCGTGCGGCCTCAACCCGCAGAAATCCGTCTTCTTTAAACAATCTGACGTGCCGGAAGTCACGGAACTTTCATGGCTGCTTTCCACCGTCACGCCGATGGGTTTGCTTGAACGCGCGCACAGCTACAAGGACAAAACGGCGAAGGGAATCTCCCCCAGCCACGGTTTGTTTGCCTACCCGGTTTTGATGGCGGCGGACATTTTGATTTACGATTCGAACGTGGTGCCCGTCGGCCGTGACCAGAAACAGCACGTCGAGATGACGCGCGACATCGCCATCAAGTTCAACGAGCAATACGGCCAGACGTTTATGATTCCCGAACCGCAGATCCGCGACGAGGTCGCCGTGGTGCCCGGCACCGACGGCCAGAAGATGAGCAAGAGCTACGGCAACACGATTGAGATTTTCGGCGACGAAAAATCGCTGCGCAAAAAAATCATGGGCATCCAGATGGATTCGCGCATGCCTGCCGAACCGAAACCGGACGCCGAAAAAAATCTCGCGATTCAATTGTTGAAACTCGTTGCGCCAGCAAACGTCGGAAAAGAATTTGAAGAAAAATTGCGCGCCGGCGGCCTCGGCTACGGCGATTTGAAGAAGGCGTTGTTTGAGAATTACTGGAATTATTTCGCCGACGCGCGGAAGAAACGCGCCGAATTCGCGGCGAATCTGGATTACGTCAACCAGGTTTTGACCGACGGCGCGGCAAAAGCGCGGACACTCGCGCGGACGGTTTTGAAACGTGCCCGGAAAAATTGCGGGCTGGAATGAATCCCGTCGCCGCAAATCAAACTGCGGCAGCCCGTCTGCGCCTGCGCATCACAGCGGCGGCGGAAACCATCGTCCGCTCCGGCCATCCATGGCTTTTTGCCGACAGCATTCACGAATTGAACCGCGCCGGCGGGTCCGGCGAACTGGTGGTCATCTTCGACCGCAAGAACAAATTCCTCGCCGTCGGTTTGTTTGATCCTGACTCGCCGATCCGCGTCCGCATATTGCACGCGGGCAAGCCGGCCACGATTAATGGGGCATGGTGGCAGGCGCGGCTGGAGCAGGCGCTCGCCCGCCGTCGCAATTTATTCGACGCGCAAACCACCGGCCATCGCCTGATTCACGGCGAGAGCGACGGCTGGCCCGGCTTGGTTCTGGATCGTTACGACACGACACTCGTGCTGAAACTTTATACTGCCGCCTGGCTGCCGCGACTGGATGAAATGCTGGTGCTGTTCAAAGAAAATATTCCGTGTGAGCGCATTGTCCTGCGTTTGAGCCGGAATATTCAAGCCGCTGCGGAACGCCGAACTCCAGTTCGGCAAGACGGAACAGTTATCTATTCAAAACTGGCTGAACCGAAGTTCGGCGCTCCAATTATTTTTTCGGAGAATGGCATCCGATTTGAGGCGGATGTTGTGCGCGGACAAAAAACCGGCTTCTTTCTCGACCAGCGCGAAAACCGCCGCGAGGTGGAAACGCTGGCGTGCGGACGCAGGGTGCTGAATGCGTTCAGCTTTTCCGGCGGCTTCTCGGTTTATGCCGCGCGCGGCGGAGCGAAATCCGTGACCGACCTCGACATCAGCGCGCACGCGCTGGCATCGGCGAAACGGAATTTTGCGTTGAACCAAAACTTTCCCGGCGTGGCCTCGTGCCGGCATGAAACGGTGCAGGCGGATACGTTTGAATGGCTGCCGAACGCCAGGGAAAATTTCGATCTCATCGTGCTCGATCCTCCGTCGCTGGCCAAACGCGCGGCGGAACGCGAAGGCGCGATTCGCGCTTACGAAAAATTGAATTCGCTCGGCATCGCCAGACTTTTGCGCGGCGGAATCCTTGTGGCCGGCTCGTGTTCCGCCCACGTTTCCGCCGCGGAATTTTTTGACGCCGTGCGCCGTGCCGCGATGAAATCCGGCCGGAAATTCACCGAGATGAAAACCTTGCAGCATCCGCCGGATCATCCGGCCACGTTCAAAGAAGCGGAGTATTTGAAGGTGATTTACCTGAAATTCACGACTTAACCTTTGCACGTCGCCACTCCTTCCGACAAAATCGGCGCATGATCCAACAACGGTGGCTCCGCATCATCCCGGTCGCGCTGGTCATGTATACGATTTCGTATGTGGACCGCACGAATGTCTCGCTGGCGCTGGATCCGAAAATTTCGACGATGCTGCGCGACCTGACGATGGACGACCGGATGAAAGGCCAGGCGGCGGGGATTTTTTTCCTCGGCTACGTTTTGTTGCAAATGGCCGGCGGCCATCTCGCGGGAAAATGGAGCGCGAAAAAACTGGTCAGCCTGTGTTTGATTTTCTGGGGCGTGTGCGCCGTCGGTTGCGGCCTGGCGAAAACTTTTTACCAGTTTGAAATCGCGCGCTTCCTGCTGGGTGTTTCCGAAAGCTGCGTGTTTCCCGCGACCCTCGTTTTGCTCGCGCACTGGTTTCCCAGCGCCGAACGCGCGCGGGCCAATGCCTTTTGGAACCTGTGCCAGCCGCTAGCCGTGGTCGTTTCAGCGCCTGTTACCGGCTGGCTGCTCGGCGCGTTTAGCTGGCAGACGATGCTGATTTTGGAGGGCGCGCTGCCGTTCATCTGGCTGCCGGTCTGGTGGATTTTCATCAGCGACCATCCACGCGAGGCGAAATGGATTTCAGCGGAGGAAAAAAACTTTTTGGAAACCACCCTCGCAAACGAAGCCTCACAACTGAAACCGCCGGCAAAAATTCCCTTCTGGCACCGGCTCGCACGGTGGGAAATTTTGGTGATGATCGTGATGAATTTTTTGCACAACTCGGCGGCCTACGGCTGCATGGCTTTTTTTACGGATGGATTGAAGTCGAAAAATTTCAGCCCGGTGCAATACGGATTTTTGTTTGCCGCGCCGTATGCAGTCACCGCCGTCATCATGGTGCTCAACTCGTGGCACTCGGACAAAACGCGCGAACGGCGCG
>CAZIFP010000252.1:0-4287 GCA_964538105.1 uncultured Bifidobacteriaceae bacterium | reverse complement strand
CTTCGCCTCACTTCCAATAATTCCAGTCCACGTCGGGGAACAGATTGTCGCGCGCTATAATTTCAACCACGTTCGCAGCCGCTCTTCCAGCAGTTGAACATCCGCACCCGCCAGCCTGCCGACAATTTTCACAACGAGTTTTTCCTCGACGGTGGCAAGCTGGGCTTTGACGCCGGAAGGCACGTTCAATCCCGCCGCGCGCCATTCCTTGAGCGGAAAATCCGTGTTGGCCAGCACCGATGAAACGGGAACAAGAAACAAATCGGCACCGCTGCGACCGACGATGATGGCGGGACGAACCTTGCGGCTGGTCAAATCCGTGAACGGAATCGGCAGGAGAACCACGTCATTTCGCGAGCAGTTCATTGAAAACGTCGTCGTCCGCGTTCCCCCAGGTTTTCATCAGGGATGCCTCGGAAAGTTTCAGCCACGATTCGCGCTCAACGTCGCCGGATTCAATGGTCACGCGCACATGGGATTTTTCGGGCAACGACAACGGCTCCCGCAAAACAAGCTTGCCGTGTTCGTAGATGGCGTCAACGGTCGTCGTCATGGCGAAAAGCTAATCTGGCCGGGAAGTCTTCGCAAGTGGCGAATCACTTCCAATAATTCCAGTCCACGTCGGGAAACAGATTGTCGCGCGCCTCGATGTCGGCCAGCCAGTTTTCGTCCACGCTCGTCGCCGTCAACTGGTCGTGCAGCGCGATGAAGCGAAGCAGATGATCCTTCACGCGGCGGCGGGCGTAGTCGGGACTTGTGCCGGCGCGCAAAATGAACGGCCAGTCGCTCGCCTGCGCCAGCAACAGTTCGCGCGCGGCCTGCTTCAACGCGCGCTTTTGCAGCGCGCTGGTGGTTTTCCGTTTGGAAAATTTCTTCACCAGCCCGGTCATGCGCTCCTGCGCGACCTGCAAATGCGGATAAATCCATTCATTCGATTCGTTCAGCCACGCGCGCAGATGGCCTTCCTCGCCCCAGGTGGAAGCGCTCGGCGTGGCGATCTGGTTGCTCGGATGCCGGTGCAGATATTCGCCGGGCGTGATCAGCTCGACGGTCTTCTGGTCGTGAAACGCCTTGCGCGCGAAAAAGTCGAGGAACTCCGGGCCTTCATACCACCAGTGGCCGAACAGTTCCGCGTCATACGGCGCAACGATGATCGGCGGACGGTCCAAAATCCCGGCAAGTCGCTCGACTTGCGTGGCGCGTTCATTGAGAAAATGCTGCGCGTGTTCGCTCGCGGCCTTGAGCGCATGGTCGCGCTGGTAAATTTCCTTCGGCCCGACGCCGCCGGTGATGCGGAAATATTTCATGCCGGTGAACCCGCGACTTTCCGGCGACGGCAGATGCGGCTTCACATAATCCAGATCGAGGTCGAAGCCGATGTCGCGGTAAAAATCACGGTAGCGCGCGTCGCCGGGATAACCTTCGTGCTTACTCCAGACCTGCCGCGAGGAATCGAAGTCGCGTCCGAACGCGCCGATGCCGTTGGGCGTGAATACCGGCGCGAACGTGCCGTAGCGCGGACGCGGACGCGCGTGCAAAACACCGTGCGTGTCGAGGATGAACCAACGGATGTTCGCCTCCTGCAAAAATGTTTCGACGCCGGAAACGTAGGCGCATTCCGGCAGCCAGATGCCGCGCGGGTCGCGTCCGAAGCAGGTGCGATAATGGTCGCGCGCGGTTAAAATTTGCGCGCGGATGGACGGCGGATGATTCGCGAGCAGCGGCAGCAATCCGTGCGTCGCGCCGGTCGTCACAATTTCCAATGAGCCTTCGTCTTGGAATCGCTTGAACGCGCCGACGAGATTGCCCTCGTAGTAACGCCACGTTTCGCGCGCCAAAGAAAATTTGTGGTGATACATCCACGCAAGCTCGCGAAACGCACGGTCCCAGTGCGTGCGGTGGATTTCTTTTTCCGCCAGGTCAATCAGGCTGTTGAGATGTTTTTCGTAACGCGTGCGCAGCAGCGGGTCGAGCAGCATCGTGCAGAGCGTGGGCGAAAGTGATAGCGTCAGGCGGGCGTTGATGCCGTCGCGCTGCCAGTTCTCGAACGTCTGGATGAGCGGGATGTAGGTCTCGGTGACAGCCTCGAACAGCCAGCTTTCTTCCAGAAATTTTTCGTGCTCGGGATGGCGCACAAACGGCAGGTGCGCGTGCAGGACGATGGAGAGGTAACCTTGCATGTTCAGCGGGGTTTGACCCTCATTCGTCCAGTTTGTTCGAAATCCATTCCGCGATGGTCTTGGCCTTGACCAGCATGACGACGCCGGCCACGGCGGGGACGGATTTCAAAATACACGGAAAAATTCCAACCGGAGCGTGGTTGTGCTGCGCAATGACCCAATACAAGGTGAGTTCCACGAGCGTAACGCAAATCAGCGAAACGCCGATGAACCGGACCAGCATCAAAGCTCCGCGATCGGGCGCGTCCATAATCATCACAGGTTTTCCGGCAAGGGCGGCTTGAGCGCGGGGTCTTGCGGATGCGCGCCGACATCGCCGAGATATTCCGTCGCGCGGCTGAACTTCAGGTTGGCCGCGCGCGCGTCGTCGCCGTCGGCGGAAACGGCCACGGCGGGCAGATCATAGTTTCCATCCGGCAACGAAAAGCGGTAGCTGAACGAGCCGTCAGGACGCAGCTTGATCTCGTGGCCGCCGAGCGTGACCTTCGCGTCCGGCTCGGTCGCGCCGTAAATAATAAGCTCGGCATTGACATTGAACCAGAATCCTTTCGCCTTTTCCAATCCGCCGAACGGACTGGACAAACTGGACACGCCGAAACTCGAAACGCCGAGCGAGGAGATTTCGTGCGCGAGCTTGCGGCGGATGAGCTCGGTGATTTCGAGAGAACCCATCCACACCCGGCGCACCGCGTCAATGTTGATGATCTTGGCGAGCGCCTGTTCCTGCGCCGGCGTCCACTTGGCCGGCAGCGGCACCGCCGGACCAGAGGCGGTGACGCGCGGCAGGTCGGGATAACCGTGGCGGCGCAGTTCTTCCAGCGCCTGCGCCAGCGGCAGATTTTCGCAGACAGCGGCCTTGATCAGCTCCAGCAGTTTGGCGAACGGAAATTCAAACGGAATCGTGGCGAAGTCGGTATCGGTCTCGGAAGAAACGGCGTCAGGCGGCGTCATTGTGCCGCTGGAGGTTGAAATGCGCGTCCATTTGCCCAGCGCGGAATAATAGCCAAGTTCGGCAACGTAGGAATTTCCGGCGCGCTCGACATGCGTGAACCAGTGGCGCGATTCAGGATGGACGTGGATTTCGTAAGTCGGATGGCCTTCGATCTTGTGCGCGTAAATCCGCAGGACGAGGTGGCCGTCGGCCGATTGCGCGTTCAGCTTCAACTGCTGCTCGCGCGTCAAATCCCAGTGCGCGTAGAGCCAGTGCGGATCGCGCGCGGTGAGAAAAAGTTTTTTCGTGCCGTAGGATTCGGGCAGTTCGGATTCGGCGGTCGGAAAACTCTGCGCCGGCGGCACCGGGCCGAGCGAATATTTTTCGCCGGGGCCGCTGACCGGCGGCGGCGCGGGCTGGTCGCCTTCGAGCAAAATGGCCGGAGCCTCGATTTTTTTCTGGCGGGTAAAGGTGCGGCGGACGAGGGTTTCGGCGGTGACTTCGGTCTTCGGCCCGGCGGCCTTGGACTTGAACATTTTTTTGGCCGCGCTCACCACGCCTTCGACCAGAGTCTTCCTGGTGCGTCTAGCTTTCGGCGGCACGTCCGGCGCTTCGGCGGGGGTGATTTTCTTCTCCGGTGATTTTGCCGGACGTTCAGAAGTTTTTTTCTTGGATGACATGGGTGATGGTTTCCCTTTCATAACCGCGAATCCCTGATTTTGGATGCGATTGGTATCGCTGGGGCGCAAGTTTAAGGCGACAACGGGACGGATGCAACGGGAATTTTGCAGCGAATCCAAAAGCATTTGCCCAAAGGAGCTTGCCAGCCGCCGTGCGCGGGTGTTTCTTGTTCATGGAAACAGTTATAAAGTTATGACTCAAAGGAAGCCAGGCAGCAGCCCCGTTCCGGCCGCCACGATTTTTGTGGTGGACGACGAGCCGATGCTGCTGGATCTGGCGGTGGCCATTCTCCAACCGCTTGGCTTTGATGTGCGGACGTTTCGCGACCCGCAACTGGCGCTGGCGGAATTTTCCAAGAGCAGACCGGCGGTGCTCGTGACGGATTACGCGATGGGCGCGATGAGCGGCATGGATCTGATCCGCGAATGCAGGCGCATCCAGCCGCAGCAAAAAACCCTGCTCGTGAGCGGCACCGTGGATGAAAACATTTTCGCC
>CAZIFP010000251.1:0-4306 GCA_964538105.1 uncultured Bifidobacteriaceae bacterium | reverse complement strand
ACAACGCGGGCATTTACGAATTTGCGCCGCTCGAACAGATCACCGAGGAGCATTTTCACAAGCAATTCAATTTGAATGTGCTCGGCCTGCTGCTCACCACGCAGGAAGCGCTGAAATATTTCAGCCCCGGCGGTGGCAGTGTGGTCAACGTGAGTTCGCTTGTCAGCACCCTGGCGCCGCCAAATGCCTCGGTTTACAGTGCGACGAAAGGTGCCGTGGATGTCATTACCGGTTCGCTGGCCAAGGAGCTTGGTGCGCGTAAGATCCGTGTAAACGCCGTCCGGCCCGGCCTCGTCGAAACCGAAGGCACGGTCACCAGCGGGTTCACTTCGGGCGATTTCCATGATCAGTATGTCGCAAATGCCCCGCTCGGCCGCATTGGCCGGCCGCAGGACATAGCCACAGTGGTCACCTTCCTCGCGTCCGACGACTCATCGTGGGTCACCGGTGAAACCCTGCTTGTTTCCGGCGGCCATCGCTGACGGGACTAAACGCAATAAAACAATTTGGATGGAATATGAAACCAACCATTGAAATCAACGATACTAACTTCGAGAGCGAAGTGATCCAATCCAACCTGCCGGTCCTCGTGGATTTTTGGGCCGAGTGGTGCGGACCATGCAAAATGATCGCGCCCTTGCTTGACGAAATTGCCACCGAACAGGCCGGCCAGGTGAAAGTGGCCAGGGTCAACGTGGATACGAATCCCGTCCTGGCCGCGCGATACGGCATTCAATCCATCCCGACCTTGCTGTATTTCGCGGGCGGCGAAGTGCGGGATAAAACCATCGGGGTCACGGGCAAGCGCACCATCGTGTCCAAACTGGAGAAACTTGCCGTGCCGGCTTGAAGGCTAAATCAATCACCAGCCGGGGGGACGACCAATGCGATCAATTACATGAAAACAATTCTCAAACGAAACGATCGGACGAGCAGAGCAAAACTGCGGCTGCCCCGCGCGCCGCGCCGGTCACGCCGCTTGCGCGCGCTAAAACAAACGCATACAGCTCTGCCAACCGGTCCGTCGCTGGGGACGGTATCAGCCGCGGCAGAATCCGTCCCCATGGAGTCTGTGCATGGCGACACGTTGCAGCTCTATCTCCGCGAAATTGGCCAGGTCAAACTGCTGACGCCGCAAGAAGAAATCACGCTCGCCCGGCGAATCCAACGTGGAAACAAGCTGGCGCGGGAGCAGATGATCACCGCCAACCTGCGGCTCGTGGTGAAGATTGCCCGCGACTATGAGGGGCTTGGCCTTCCGCTGCTGGACCTCATCAACGAGGGCAACATCGGACTGATGAAGGGTGTGCAACGTTTCGACCCGACCAAGGGCGCTAAACTTTCGACCTATGCATCGTTGTGGATCAAGCAGGCAATCCGGCGGGCGTTGTCAAACCAGTCAAAAACCATTCGCCTGCCGGTTCACGTTTTGGACAAGATGACTCATATTCGCCGGGCTGAGGTGAAGCTGCGCGAGACGCTGGACCGCGAACCGACGGACGAGGAAGTCGCCGACAACTTGGGACTCCACGCGCGACGCATTCGTCAATATCGTGCTGCATCCCGGGCACCGGTGTCACTTGATTCGCCGATAAGTTCCGAGGACTCAACGTCCATCTCGGAACATGTGGCGGATGCCAATGCGGCGGCTCCATTCGACCGGCTCGTCAATCACAACGACAACGAATTGGTGAAGGAAGTTCTGGCCACACTCGACGCACGGGAAAGCCGGATTCTGGCGATGCGCTTCGGGCTGGACAACGGCCGGCCTAAAACCCTTGAACAGGTCGGAGCACGCTTGGGCGTGACCCGCGAACGCATCCGCCAGATTCAAGAGCAGGCCCTGCAGAAAATGCGCGTGAAGATTGAGAATCGGGACCAGCCGCATGCCGGACAGGCGTGAGGACATCACATGGTTTTTTGGTTCGATTGCTGATACTGATTGGGGCATTTTGAGGGTCTGAAAAAGACTGAAGCATCTGGAAAGAACACAACCACCGGACAGTATTCCACAAGAAATCTGATCCGGCGACTGCTGGCGCTGGCCTGGCAGTTTCGCGCGGATTGCGTATGGTCTGTAGTTTTGAGTCTCTTGCTGCTGCTGCTCGGCATCATGGGGCTCAAACTGCTGGGTTTGGTGATTGATGTTATCCGCCGTGCGCTGGATCTATCGTTGCCGCCGCCTGTATATCCTTTGGGCTGGAACCCGCCGCCGGGATGGTCTGCGTTGCAGGTTGTCACAGCGATCGCGGTGATGATCATGCTGCTGGCTCTGGTGCGCGCGGCACTCACCTACGCTTACAACATGATCACGGCGCGGCTGACACAAGGGGAAATCGTGCCGACGTTGCGCGCGCAGATGTATGCCAAGCTGCAACGGTTGAGTTTCAGCTTTTTTGATGTCCACGGTTCCAATTCAATCTTCAACCGTGTCACCGGCGACGTGCAGAATACGCGGCTCTTCGTGGATGGCGTCCTGTTGCAAGGCGTGAACATGATTCTGACGCTAGCGGCCTACGCATTTTTCATGTGGCGAATCGAACCGGCGCTGACACTGGCGTGCCTGTCGGTGTCCTTGCCGTTGTGGTGGCTGGCACATTTTTATTCTGCACGGCTGCGTCCGGGTTATCTGCAAAACCGTGAATTGACGGACAACATGGTTTTGTTGTTCAGCGAAAGCGTGCGGGGCATGCAGACGGTCAAAGGTTTTGCAGCGGAAGCCCATCAGGTTCGCCGGTTCGAGACGGCGAACGACAACGTTTCGTCACAACAGCGCAGGATTTTCTGGGATTTGTCTATCTTCACACCAGGCACGCAAATGTTGTCGCACTTAAGCCTCGTGATTTTGTTCGCCTATGGCGGCTGGCTGTATGTGCAGGGAAAAATCCCGCTGGGCAGCGGATTGGTGGTGTTTGCCGGCTTGCTTCAGCAGTTCACAGGACAGGTGGCTAACATCTCGACCATCGCCAATTCGGTGCAGCAAAGCCTCGCCGCCGCGCGCCGCGTGTTTGAAGTGCTCGACACACCGGTGGAAGTGCAGAGCCGGCCGAACGCCATCAAACCGGCGCGACTGACCGGACAAATTACTTTTGAAAAGGTGACATTCGGATACTCACCGGACAATCCGGTGCTGACCGATATTTCTTTCGAAGCCAAGTCCGGTCAGGTGGTTGGAATATTTGGCATGACCGGCGCGGGTAAAAGTTCGCTCCTGGGCCTGATTCCGCGCTTTTACGATCCGCATCAGGGCCGCATTCTCGCGGACGGACAGGATTTAGGCGAATTAGACCTGGACGCGTTCCGCCGCCAAATCGGAATTGTTTACCAGGAAAGTTTTTTGTTTTCGAACACGGTCGCGGCGAATATTGCCTTCGGCCATCCGCACGCCACGATGGAACAAATCGAACGCGCGGCACGCATCGCCTCGGCACATGAATTCATCATCGGCTTGCCGCACGGCTACGAAACCGTGCTGGGCGAGTCCGGCGTGGATTTGTCCGGAGGCCAACGCCAGCGGCTCGCGCTCGCGCGAGCGCTGATATTGCAGCCGCCAATTCTAATTCTTGACGACCCGACAGCATCGGTGGATGCGAAGACAGAAAATGAAATCGTGTCAGCCTTGCGGGCCGCAATGACGGGCCGGACCGCATTTGTCGTTTCCAGCCGTTTAAGTTTGTTGCGCAAAGCTGATCTCATTTTGGTTTTGGAAGACGGGCGTTTAACCCAGACCGGCACGCATGACGAACTGGTTCACCGACCGGGGCCATATCATGAGACCGCCGTGTTGCAAATAATGGATCTATGAACGCGCCCACCAAATCACCCAACATTGCAAAGGGCGACCTTTCGGCGCGCGAGGCCATCACCTACTACAATCCGATGGAGGAGCGTGAAGCGGACAAGGCTCCGTTACAGTGGAAGCTCATCCGCGGAATTTTCCGATACACCAAACCCTATGAGGCGCGGCGCAACTGGCTTTTCGTTTTGACGTTCACGCGCGGGTTGCAATTACCCGCGCTCGCGTGGTTGATTGGTCGCACCATCAACGGACCAATTTCGAGCCGTAATCTGGCGGACATTTATTGGTTTGCAGCAGGCTATTTCGTCTTGGCCCTGTTCACATGTGTCACATTTCATTTTCGCCAGCGGTTCGCGCTCGAACTGGGTGAAGCCGTGGTTCGCGACATGCGGTCGGAGTTGTTTGCAAAATTAATGACCATGCCGATGTCGTTTTTCAACCAGACCAAGTTTGGCCGCATCATCAGCCGGATGACCTCGGACATTGACAGCGTGCGCGCCGGGGTGC
>CAZIFP010000250.1:0-4345 GCA_964538105.1 uncultured Bifidobacteriaceae bacterium | reverse complement strand
AAGTCGCCAACAAGGTGAACGAGGAATTGCGCCTGCAATACCGCTATCTCGATCTACGCCGGCCGGAAATGGCGCGCAACTTGAAAGTGCGCAGTAAAGTTGCCATCGCCACGCGCAGCTACATGGATGAGCAGGGCTTCCTCGAAGTTGAGACGCCGACGCTCTTCAAGTCCACGCCGGAAGGCGCGCGGGAATTTCTCGTGCCGAACCGCCGGGAGCCGGGCACGTTTTACGCGCTGCCGCAGTCGCCGCAGCAGTTCAAACAAATCCTCATGGTCGCCGGCGTGGAAAAATATTTCCAACTCGCCCGCTGCTATCGTGACGAGGATTTGCGCGCCGACCGCCAGCCGGAGTTCACGCAAGTGGACATCGAAATGAGCTTCATTGACCGCGAGGATATTTACGCGCTCATCGAAGGCCTGCTCAAACGCGTTTGGAAAACCGCTTTGAACATTGACGTGCCGACGCCGTTCAAGCGCCTCAGCTTCGAGGAAGCGCTGAACCGCTACGGCATTGACAAGCCTGACACACGTTTCGCAATGGAACTCGTGGACATGACCGATGATTTCCGGGCCAGCACGTTCAAAGTGTTCAGTGGCACCATCGCCAACGGCGGCGTCGTGAAGGCGCTCAACGCGAAAGGCATGGCCGGCGCGACGCAGGGCCAGATCGAGACGATGACCGAATACGCCAAAAGCTTTGGCGCGAAAGGACTCGCCTTCATCAAAGTGGAAAACGGTGAATGGAAGTCGCCCATCGTGAAATTCTTCAGCGAAGTCGAGAAAGCTGCGCTCACGACCAAGCTTGCGATTCAGGAAGGCGACTTGATTTTGTTTGCCGCCGATCAATGGCTGAACGCCTGCGAAATTCTGGGCAAGATTCGTTTGTATTGCGCCGACGTGCTCAAGTCGCAAGGCAAACTGGTGATTGATCCGAAGCAATTTAATTTTCTCTGGGTCATCGAATTTCCGTTGCTCGGTTTTGATCGCGAACAGAACCGCTGGTATTCCAGCCATCATCCGTTCACCGCGCCAGTCACGGAAGACATTCCGCTGCTCAAGACCGATCCGAAGAAAGTTCGCGGCCAGCATTACGACGTGGTCGTCAACGGCGTGGAACTCGGCGGCGGCTCGATTCGTATTCACCAACCCGACGTGCAGAAAACTATTTTTGAAGAATTGCTGGCGATTCCTCCGGACGAAACGAAACTGCGTTTTGGCTACATGCTCGAAGCGTTCCGCTACGGCGCACCGCCGCACGGGGGCATCGCGCTCGGCTTTGACCGGCTCATCGCGATTCTTTGTGGCACGCCGAGCATCCGCGACGTCATTGCCTTCCCGAAAACCGCGAAAGGCACCTGCCTGATGACGGACTCGCCGAGCCACGTTTCGCCGAAACAGTTGCGCGATCTTTATCTCGAAGTGAAGACGCAAAAAAAAGAATAGCCCGTGTCCGACGAAATGCCTTCAGACGAGTTGAAAATCCCCTGGCGCCGGTGGGGCAGGCTGGCGTTGTGGACGTTTCTCTTCGGCTACGCCCTGGTGATGTTCTTGTTCACGGTGCTGCAACGCTATTTGATTTATGTTCCGACCAAGTTGTCCATGGCGTCCGCCGAACAAACGGCGGCCAAGGCGGGGTTTGTCCCGTGGCTGAATCCGGCGGGCCAGTTGATGGGATGGAAACTTCCCGCCAGTGCTGCACCGGTTGGCAGCGTGCTGATTTTCCATGGCAACGCGGGCTGGGCGCTCAACCGCGCTTACATGACACTACCGATTCACGCCGCGGCGCCGCTGGACGTTTATATTTTTGAGTATCCCGGCTTCGGCGCGCGCGAAGGTTCGCCAGGTGAAAAAAACGTTTTATCGGCGGCGGACGAGGCGTTTGTGAACCTGCCAGAAAACCTTCCCGCATATCTGGTCAGCGAATCGCTGGGCGCGGGCGCGGTCGCCCATGTGGCCCAGCATTATCCGGCGCGCGTGGCGGGCATCGCGATGTTTGTGCCCTACAACAAGCTCGCCTCCGTCGCCCAAAATCACGTTCCGTTCATTCCGGCCTATTATTTGTTGTGGGACCGTTTCAATCCGGCGGAATGGTTGAAAGGTTATCACGGCCCGGTCAAGTTTGTCATTGCGGGCGCGGACGAAATCATCCCGCCGAAGCTCGGCGAGCGGCTGTATGACGGCTACAACGGGCCGAAGATTCTCGAAGTCATTCCCAAAGCCCGCCACGCCGACACCACGCCGGAATCCCCGGATTGGTGGCGCGACCTGCTCGCCTTCTGGCAGCAAAACGCGGCGACGAATGCGCTTCCAGCCGGCGCGAATTAAAATCCGCATCACTCGCGGATGAAGTAGCTCAAATTTTCCAGCTCGATGGCGAGGTTGACGTTGTTCACCGTCACGTCCTCCGGCACGGCCAGCACGATGGGCGCAAAATTCAAGATGCCCGTGATGCCGCAGTCCACCAGCGCATTCGTCACGGTTTGGGCGACGGCGGCCGGCACGGTGATGACGGCCATCTTGACGACGCGCTGCCTGACCATCTCCGGCAACGCCTCCATTCCGTAAATCGGCTGTTTGATTTCCTTGTCGCGCTTGCGGTCAGGTTCGGTGTCGAACGCGGCGACGATTTCAAATCCTTCCTCTTCAAAGCCGCGATACGAGAGCAGCGCGAGGCCGAGGTTGCCGACGCCCACCAGGATCACCGGCTGCAACCGCGACGTGCCCAGCTCATCGGCGATCTGTTTATAAAGCTCCGTGACATCGTAGCCCAGGCCGCGCGTGCCGAACGTGCCGAAATACGCCAGGTCTTTGCGCAGTTGCGTGGGCTTGACGCCGACGGCCTTGGCGAGCGCCTCGCTCGAAACGGTGCCGATGCCGTTCTCACGCAGGCGCGCGAGGCAGCGCAGATAGATCGAAAGGCGATAGATTGTCTTGCGCGGGATTTCCGGGTGGTTGATTTTTTTCAACGGAGGGAAAAATAGGCAACGGCGCGGCGCGGCGCAAGTGGCGATTCGCTTTCGGGACGATTCCGCAGCTATGGCCCCTGCGCCCGCAGCGCCGGTCCGAGCAGCGGATTCATTGAGCCGAGGTCTTCCTGGTAGAAATAGTAGTTATAGGTGCCAACCCAAAAAGTCGTGAGGGCCATTGTCTGTTCAAACTTGATCCAATGCACGGACCCATCCACCGTCAGGTGGTTGCCGCCGTCCGGGAATTGCGCGCCCGGCCGCTGATGGGCGACCAGACCGATTTTTGATCCCGGCGGGCGGGTGCTCGCACCCCACGGGTTAATGCCGGGGACTCCTGTATATTTGCAGATCAAATCCGCCGCCAGCACCCAGGTCGGTTTGGAATTGCCCAGTTTGACCGGGCTGGCCGACCTGATGCCGGTGGGGAAATATTTGTTATACCACCAATAGATGCCGCCGAAATACTGATAGCCGATCTGCCATTGCGATCCGCCGGTGCCGCCGGGGTTCGCGTTGTAAGACGTCCCATAAGCTGCAAGATCCGGGCAGCACCAGACCGAAGCGGAATTGGTCTGGGTCAAATCCAGGTTCACATCCTTGGCCATGCCCGATTCCGGCGGGCTGAGGGCCGTCTGGTTGTATGTCTGCTGCGTGCCGGGCGGCATGGTGGGCAAGGCCCCCAGCGCCGAGACCACATAATCATTGTTGTTGCCCGCATAAACCGTCATGCCGATCCCGATTTGCCGGAGATTGTTCATGCAGGCGGCGCGCTTGGCCCGTTCCTTGGCGCGCGACAACGCGGGCAGCAGCATCGCCGCCAGAATCGCGATGATGGCGATCACCACCAGCAGTTCGATCAGGGTGAAGCCGCGTTTGACGGCGGCGGTCTGTTCGCAGTCGCCGCAAAACGGTTCAGAATGGGCTTCCGGATATTTCACGCGGATATGGTTTGGGTTGACAATTCTGGGTTTGGTTAAAGACAAGTTATCACAATCATAAAACAGTGTCATATAAAATCTGACGCGGGAGCCAAATTACCCTCCGGCCATCGGCGGAGCGAGTTTGTGCGTGTGCACCCTCATAAGCTTGCTGCGCCGCTGATGCTGGGGCAGGCAAGACCTCCAAAAGGATGATGCTTTTTGGCCAGTTTTGGCGGGTTTTGAGATAAATGCCATTTTCTCAACGGTTTAGCCAGCAAGCAATGCCATTTTAGCCTCCGGCAATAGCGCATTTCCAATCGGGAATGCGACGTTTCCAATCGGAAATGGAACGTTTCCAACCGGGAATGGAACGTTTCCAACCGGAAATGCGACGTTTCCAATCGGAAATGCGACGTTTCCAATCGGAAATGCGACGTTTCCAATCGGAAATGCGACG
>CAZIFP010000249.1:0-4358 GCA_964538105.1 uncultured Bifidobacteriaceae bacterium | reverse complement strand
ACTGGAAATCCTCGCAGTTCGAGCAGCTCGAAACTTCGAGATAGCTCCCCTGCCCTGGCGCCCAGACTTCGATGTCGTAAGTCTTCGCGCTCGTGAAACCCATGTCGCCGGTGCAAAGCAGAATCACGCGATAGTGCAGACCGAGCAGTTGCAAAACCTTCTCAGCATTTGCAACAAGCTTTTCCAATTCACCGTAGCCATTCTCCGGCTTTACAATCTTGATTAGTTCCACCTTGTCGAACTGATGCACGCGGATCATGCCGCGCGTGCCAATGCCCGCCGCGCCCGCTTCTGCCCGGAAGCACGGGCTGTAAGCACAATAAAAAACCGGCAACTGTTTCTCCGCTAAAATCTCTTCGCGATGAATGTTCGCCACTGGCGACTCGGCCGTTGGCACTAGAAACAGTTCACCCAATGATTTATCATCCAACCCCTCGCGCACCGCGTAAGCTTGATCAAGGGACTTTGGAAATTGTCCGACCCCAAACATGCACGCTTTGTTCACCATGAACGGCGGCGAAACTTCCGTGTAACCGTGCTGCGTGATGTGTAAATCCAGCAGGAACGAAATCAGCGCCCGCTCCAGACGCGCGCCCCAGTTCGTGTAGAGCAAAAATCCGCTGCCGGAAAGTTTTGCCGCACGCGCAAAATCCACCAGCCTGAGCGATTCGCAAAGTTCAACGTGCGACTTGAGTTTGAAATCGTAATTCGCCTTCGCGCCGTGGACGCGGATTTCGGGATTATCTTCCGCCGTCTTGCCCAGCGGCACCGATTCGTGCGGCAGATTTGGCAGTTGCAGCATCAGCGCATCGCGCGCCGCCTCAGCTTCCGCCGCTTGCTTGTCGAGTGCGGCGATTTTCTCACCTAAATCTTTCGTCTCGGCCTTCTTCGCTTCCGCCTCGGCGAGTTTTTTCTGACCCATGAGCGCGCCGATCTCCTTGCTCACGCGGTTGCGCAGGGATTTGAGTGTTTCCACTTCCGTTAGGGCTTTCCGGCGCTGTTCGTCGAACTTTAACAGTTCATCAATCTTCGTTTCGTCTCCGGCTCCGCGCGTGGCCAGGCGTGAGCGGACGAAATCGGTTTTTTCGCGGATCAATTTGATGTCGAGCACGCGATACTTTAAGAAACAAGCTTTGACGCGGCAAGCGGATTGGCTTAAATGCCGCCGGATGAAATTGCCGGAAAAATTCAAAACCCTCTTCCGCGTGCCGGCCTTGAGCCGCACCCGGATGGTTCTGGCGCTCGCCATCGCCGTGGCGGCGGACGGGCTGCAATTGCTGTTCGGCCCGCTTGGCTGGGCTTTCCCGGATCAGGCGATTGATTGTGTGGCGATGATTTTGATCAGTTGGACCATCGGATTTCACATCCTGCTGCTGCCGACGTTTGTTATCGAATTGATTCCCGTTCTGGAAGATTTGCCCACCTGGACGGCCTGCACGGCGGCGGTCATCGCCCTGCGCAAACGCGAGCAACGAAATCATCCGCCCACGTCGCCGCTTGCCCCGCCGGACAAACCAGCCATTGATATTTGATGGAGCAGGTGTCGCGCGAAGCCGCAAAGGGAGCGAAGGATTGAAATTCCCTTCGCCGGCTTCGCGTCCTTCGCGCGACACCGTTTTTGTCCCGACAGATTTTGAAATTGAAAATTACCGCCGCACGCGGCACATTACGGTCGTTATGCAATCTGTTTTCACAGGCCCCGTTTACGTCGTGCGCGACAACATCGACACCGACCAGATCATCTCCGCGCAATTCCTCAACCTCGTGCCCACCATCGCCGAGGAATACGAGAAGCTCGGCAGCTACGCGCTCGACGGCCTGCCCAAATCGCTTTACCCCATTCGCTACGTCAAGGAAGGCCAGCTCGACAGCGATTATCCCATCGTCGTCGGCGGGAAGAATTTCGGGTGCGGCAGCTCGCGCGAGCACGCGCCCATCGCCATGGGTTCGGCCAACTGCCAGCTCGTGCTTGCCGAAAGTTTCGCGCGCATCTTCTTCCGCAACTGCGTGGCCACCGGCGAACTTTATCCGTGCGAAATCACCGAGCGCCTTTGCGACGTGCTAAAGACCGGCGACGTCGTGACCGTGGATTTGGACAAGGCCACCGTGACCGTGCAGGCCACCGGCAAGGTGTATCATTTCAAGCCGCTCGGCGACGTGCGCCCGGTGGTGGACGCCGGCGGCATCTTCAATTACGCGCGCCAGACCGGAATGATTGCGAAATAGAATTGGCGAATATCAGCCGCCGCAAAACGATCCGCGCCAGCCACCCGGCTGGCGCGGATTGTTGTTCTCATTGGGTGCTTCTCGGACAAGTTAATGGGCTGGCGGAATCAGTTGCTCTGGAGCTTGCGATGGCCAATGAGCCACAAAGTCGTAGCGCCCGCCAGCAGCAGCATCTGCCCGGACGGTTCGGGCGCGGGCTGAACGGTGAAAATAACCCCGCCGTCCGAAAAAAGCCCGGCGGAATACGCATCTGCCTTCCCCGAATTGGCGGCGGCGGCCAGTTGCGCCGGCGTGAACGCCGCCTGATAGCCAAACCCGGACAATGATTGGCCTGCGGCGATGTAGTCCGCCGGCGCATTCGCCACAAATTGGACGGAATCGCTGGAGACGGTGGCCGTCCATCCTGCCGGTGCCGAAGCGCTGCTAGGAACGCCGGGCAGATAAAATTGCCCCGGAATCCAGGCATACCAGACACTCCCGATCGCCGAGGTGGCCCCGGCTGCATCGCTGAAGGTCAGGCTGTAATTGTAGGGATCTGAACCGGAGCTGCCGATCGTGCCGCTGGGAATCTGGCCCTGCGCGCGAACGAAGGTGGTGATTCCAACCGCCAGGACGAGTCCAAGCAGCATTCTCGTGGCAGCACGGGTTAAAACGATGAAGGGAGACGGCGATATGTTTTTCATGGCATTGTCTAGGTTTGTTTTGGCAACACTTTGCCTTTGTAGAAATGAGATGCCCGACAACCCAAAAAGTTCCCCGGAAAAAGCGTGCCGCAAAGAAGGATTTTGCCGGAGCAGAAGGGGCCACCGGCAACGGCTCAAGCCCTGGGTTTGCCAATCTCTTTCGCTTCACGGCCAAGCCATTGATACGCGCCCGCCGGACCATGAAATATCTTAAGTTCGATGTCCGGATTTATATTGTGCGCCATGAACATGCGGGCCAGGCCGTATTGACTCGTCCCCTGGGCGGCGACCATCGCGGACTTGATTTTATTCTTGAGCGTGGCCGCCCGGCGATATTCGGCGAACACCACCAGGTCTTCGGAACTCAAATCGGTCAGGTCCGCGCCCGTCAAATCCGTGATGCGGTCCGGAGTGACTTCCAGTCGTGCCTCAATGTCACGCAAGACGGACCGGATATGATCGAGGTCTTCCGCCGTCACTTTGCCATGACAAGCAGCCTCGAGCAGACCGTCGCGTATCTGTAAATGAATGGGCACAAAAATTAAACGGTTAATGTCGAAAGCCCGCCACCGTCCGGCAGACGCACCCACGGCGGCTGGCCGCGGCGACGGTCAAGCTGATACATCAATCACCGGTTTCCGGCAATAAATACATTTCCCGGTGGCGACAACCACCGGATAATGACTCAGCAGTGACTGCCCGCAATGTGGGCAAAGCACCTGATACCTCCGCTGCCCCCAATATGTCAATATGCCTACGACCGGGAAAAAGGCAAAAACGGGAGCCAAGATAATGTATATCTCCGTGAATTTATCAACGGGACTCCACTTCAGGAAATCACAAGCCAGGAAAAAGAAAAGCGGACCAACCGCGAGTGCGGCTGGCCCAAAAAAGGCCATGATGCCGAACCTTCTCATTGACCGGACGCGTTTTTCTAAAGATTCCTGTGTCATATGGTGCGATTCGCCTAGACTCCGCTAAGGCTTCAAGACTCCCAACGAAGCCTGCTACCAACCATTTTGTCGCACTGCAAATGTGAAACTAAACGACGTGTTTTTCATTTCGATACTGTTTCCAAACCGCAAGGAAGCCGAAAAGCCATCCAAGCATGACAGCGCTCCATATGGTGTAAAAGAAATCGTTGTAGGTTCGATATGAAGATACGCCAAATCGAACGAGATAGACAACGATGGCAACCAACTGAAAAACGAGCGCCGCAGCAATTGCAGTGGCAACTCCAACCTTCCAAGTCGGACGGCATGAGCGAGCCGCTAAAAATGCGGTGATGGACATCAAAATCAGACCGGCGATTTTCTCTGCGACGACGTGGACAGTCCAATGCAACTGCTGTGTAAGATCATCATCTGAATGATGGTCTGGAAATACTCTCCATGACAGAACGCTGAGTCCAACGAAGACGAGGTAGCACACCACTCCGTAGATGAGTGC
>CAZIFP010000248.1:0-4372 GCA_964538105.1 uncultured Bifidobacteriaceae bacterium | reverse complement strand
AATCGCTCGCCTGAGGCGGCTAGGGCTTATGTAAGCGCCATTCCCCCGTCGGGGCGGCATCAGATGTGGCTCCTTGTATCTTCTTATTTGTCCTGCTCGGCAGACATGAAAGAGAAGGCCAAGCTGGAGTCCTTCGCCCGGTTGCAACCGGGCGAAGGACGGTGCGCACGGGAACCTTCGCTCCTCGCATACGCTGCGGCGTGATGCGTCGTTCAGCTCGTTCCGAAGATTTTGGCATGTCAGGAAACCATTTTATGATGTCATAAAACCATTTCCTGACATCATTCCGTGAGTTTCTGACATCATTCTTTCATTTTATGACAGCATACCACGATTTTCTGACATCATAAAACCTCTTCCTGACATCGGAAAATGGTTTTGTGACATCAGGAACCGTTTCCTAGTCGTGACGGGCAACGTGCGGGCGGCAGTCATTCAACGCCAAAACCCGGACGGCACATTTACAACCATCGGGGTGTTCACGGATTTGAGCGACGTGGTGATTGCCAACCTGGTTCCCGGCTCGACCAACGCTTTCCGCGCCGGTGTGATGGCTGCCGGCAACCAAGCCAGTGAAAATGGTGCAACCCGATGTCCACCGTCTGCACCTAGCGGATTGATCTTGGAGGAAAGAATCAGCGGCGCTGGCGGGAACCGGCGCCGTTTGTCTTTTACGGCATTTGCCTGTCAGAAGATATTTCTTCGCTTGTATTCGATGGTTTTCGCGACCACCAAGTGCCATTGCTCCACAAGATTTTATCTTTAATGATTTCACCGCTCATGCCCGTTTGGGAATTAGCCATCGAAGGCATGGAACGAACAAAACCGTTTGCTTCCATCGGCACGCGGCCATCGAACATTGGGCGTCCGCGCTGAAAATCTTTCACGAACAAAGTGCCGTCAGTGCTTAAACTGGCTCGTGTGGCAAACTTATTATTTGATATGACAAAAAGTGCTTTGTCCGTTCCGGCAATCCAACATGGCCGTTCTATATTGCCGCCTTCATACCAATTGCCAATCAAGGCGCGCTCCGCTTTGGAAAGAGAAAGCTCATGTGCTTTGCCCGGCAACTCGACAACGCCATTTGGAGCAGAGCCGTCAACAATCCCGTTGTCCGAAAAATCAGCCCAACTGCCTGTTGGAAATCCCCAAGGCCGATTTGCAGAAGCCATAAAAACAGAATCTTCAATACCTCCGGCATTGTCGGGTTGGCCACCCGCCCAATCAGTGTAATCCAACTTCTCGCCAGTTACCCAGACTAAAGGCCCTCCGTGGTGATTTCGGTGCAGTCCAATCCACAAATCCCGATTCGTGCCGTGATAAACGCCAAAAGTGGAAAACACCCATTTTTGTTCGTCAGCATTCTTGATGATGGCTAGTGTGCCATCGAGACTTTCAGCTTCGGCTTCCGACATTGTCCAGGTATTCGGCGAGAGCAAATAGTAATCATGCCCATTGGCCGGATTTGTAATCGGGCCTGCAATGATGTCGGCACGCGTGTTAAAGTTAATGGCAAAAAGCGCGATGGCTGCACAGCAAACTGCAATGTTTGTTTTCATATTATGAGATTTAACCCCAAAGGTTGTGTGCGGTTGTGTCTTCTTTTACGGTTTCTTTGAGTGATTTTTCAGCGCGCTGAAATTTCCTTCCTCGCAGCATTCCACAAAACCTTC
The DNA here is from genome assembly GCA_964538105.1 of uncultured Bifidobacteriaceae bacterium. Classification (GTDB taxonomy): domain Bacteria; phylum Verrucomicrobiota; class Verrucomicrobiia; order Limisphaerales; family UBA11358; genus UBA11358. The sequence continues at coordinate 2,699 of CAZIFP010000248.1, read as the reverse complement.
CGTGACGGATTTCAATTCCTCCCAGCGCGCGCGGATTTGCTTGGTCTCGGCGGGCGTTACCTGGTTGTCGGCGGCAGCGGTGGCAATGACGGCCAGCAGGTCGGCAAATTCCTGCACAATCTCGTTGGTGGCCGGAATCAGGAAATGCGGGTGCGGCGAGTTCTTGGGATTCAAGATGAAAAATCCGCCGGCGCGCTGGCAGATCCATTGGACGAGCCGCTGGTCGCCGGTGCTGCGGATGAGCGCCTCGATGCGGTCGAGCGGGTTGTCAATGCCGCTGCCGGATTCGTGCCGGGGCGCTTCGGCCCATTTGTAAATGACGGAGGTGGACAGGCCGATGTCGGCGGCGACCTGTTTGGGCGTGACCTTGTCAAACACTTCGCGGAGCAGTTCGTGGGATTGCATGGCGGGAAAATGGTCAAGCGGCGGAACATTGGCAAGCGGGAAGCGATTCCAAACTTTGGGTGAAATTGTAAATGCGCCCGGCGGCGGAATGGTGTTTGATGGAGGCGTGAAAGCGGATGGGAAACGGGAAACGTGATTGGTTGATTGGTTAAATTGTTACATCGGTTCACGATTCAGAGATTTAACGGTTCAACAAAGAACCCCTTCCTGCTTGCAATGACAGGCGGGTTGGTGTTCTAATCAAAGAAATCAACCAACATGGAGCGGTCTTATGATGATTTATGCGATATGTCTGGTAGTGGGCCTGGTGTTCACGCTGGTGAGCGTGGTGTTCGGCCATTTCTTCGGCGGGCATGGTGATCATGTCGGCGGGAGCGGCGGCCATGCGGAGGCCGGCGCGGACAGCAGCGACATGCCGGGCATCTCCATCTTCAGCCCCACGATCATCGCCTCGTTCATCACGGGGTTCGGCGGCTTCGGTTTGATCTTCTCGGAATTTCCCGCGACCAAGCCGGTGATCATCAGCGCGCCGCTGTCCATGATCTGCGCCATGGGGATTGCGGGAGTGCTGTTCGTTTTCCTGCGCTCGGTGTTCCGACACACGCAAAGCTCCAGCGAATCGCACGTCGGCCGGCTGGCCGGCACGACCGCAAGCGTTGTCAGCCCGATTCCCGAAAACGGCGTCGGGGAAATCGCCTATGTCGTCAGCGACACGCGTTACACGGCGCCGGCCCGCACGGAAAACGGCGCGGCCATCGGCAACGGCAGGCTGGTCAAGATCACGCGCGTGGTCGGCACACAATTTTACGTCCAAGCAGATTGAACTCCTGAAATTCGTCAACCCAAAATCATTATGCAACTCAAACTCGTCCCCATGCTCGCCGATTTGAACATCGTTCAGGGCGGCATCAGCATCATCGCGGCGGTGGTCATCGTCATCGTCGTGTTCCTTCTGCTTTACATGATCTTCAGCCGTTACACCAAGGTCGGCCCGAACCAGGTGCTGATCGTGTCGGGCCGCAAACAGAAGCTGGAGGACGGTTCGTCCATCGGCTTTCGCATTGTCAAAGGCGGCGGCACGTTCGTCCTGCCGATTTTCGAGAAGGTGGACATTCTCTCGCTGGAGTTGCTGACGATTGATGTGCAGACGCCGGAAGTTTACACCAGCAAGGGCGTGCCGGTGAAGGTGGACGGCGTCGCGCAGATCAAAGTGAAGGGCGACGACATTTCCATCCGCACGTCGGCGGAACAATTTCTCGGCAAGGCGCAGGACGAAATTCGCAACATCGCCACGCAGACGCTCGAAGGCCATCTGCGCGCGATTCTTGGCACGATGACGGTGGAGGAAATTTATCAGAACCGCGATGCGTTCGCCTCCAAGGTGCAGGAAGTCGCCGCCGGCGACATGGCGAACATGGGCCTGACCATCGTCAGCTTCACCATCCGCGACATCCGCGACACGCAGGGTTATCTCGACGCGCTCGGCAAACCGCGCATCGCGCAGGTCAAGCGCGACGCCATCATCGCCCAGGCCGAGGCCGACCGCGATTCCGTGATCCGTTCCGCGCAGGCGAACCAGGCCGGGCAGGAGGCGAAGTTTCAGGCCGACACAAAAGTCGCCGAGGCACAGCGCGATTACCAATCCAACGTCGCGCAATATCAGGCCGCGGTGAATGTGCAAAAGGCGCAGGCCGACCTCGCGTATGATTTGCAGAAATACAAGACCGGCCAGCTCGTCATGGCCGAAGAAGTGCAGGTGAAGATTGTCGAGAAGCAGAAGAACATCGAGCTGCAACAGCAGGAAATTCTCCGCATGCAGCGCGAGCTGGAAGCGACGGTGCAGAAGCCCGCCGACGCCGAACGTTACAAAGTCGAGACGCTGGCGAACGCCAAGAAATTCCAGTTGGAAACCGAAGCCGCCGGTGCTGCGTCCGCGACCAAGGCCACCGGTTTTGCCGGAGCCGATGTCGTCAAGGCAACCGGCTTGGCCGAGGCCGACGCGAACAAGGCGCGCGGTCTCGCCGAGGCGTCCGTCATCGAGGCGCAAGGCAAGGCGACCGCCGAGGCGATGCGCGTGAAGGCCGAATCGTTCAAGCAATACAACGAAGCCGCCGTCATCGAGATGATTGCGCGCGTGCTGCCGGAAATCGCGGGCAAGATCAGCGAGCCGCTGTCCAAGACGGAGAAGATGGTCATCATCAATTCCGGCAGCGGCCCCGGCGGCGGCGCGAGCAAGCTCACCGGCGACGTGACCACCATCATCAGCCAGTTGCCGCCCATCATCGAAAGCCTGA
>CAZIFP010000247.1:0-4431 GCA_964538105.1 uncultured Bifidobacteriaceae bacterium | reverse complement strand
GCGCGAACCTGGTGCGCGGCTTCGTCACGCAGCCGCTCGAACGCGCCATCGCGGCAGCCGACGGGATTGATTACATGGAATCGGCCAGCAAGCTCGGCCTTTCCACCATCACCGTGCATCTGCGGCTGAACTACGACTCCAAAAAGGCGCTCGGCGAAATCAGTTCCAAGGTGGACCAGGTGCGCAACGACCTGCCACCCGAGGCGGAAATTCCCACGCTCACCATCACCACCGCGGACTCGCAGTTCGCTTCGGCCTACTTGAGTTTTTCCTCGGACATTCTACAGGCGAACCAGATCACGGATTATCTCACGCGCATCGTGCAGCCGCAGTTGACGGCCATCGAAGGCGTGCAGACGGCGGACATCCTCGGCGGCCGCACATTCGCGATGCGCATCTGGATGAAGCCCGACCGGCTGGCGGCGTTCGGCATCAGCCCGGATGAAATCCGGCAAAAACTGGCGGCGAACAATTTTCTTTCCGCCGTCGGCCACACCAAAGGCTCGCTCGTGCAGGTCAATTTGACGGCGAACACGGATTTGCGCAGCGTTGACGAATTCAAAAATCTCGTCGTGCGGCAGAACGGCGACCGGCTGGTGCGGTTGAGCGACGTGGCCGACGTGGTGCTCGGCGCGGAGGATTACGATTCCGAGGTGCGCTTCAGCGGCGAGCGCGCGGTGTTCATGGGCGTCTGGGCTTTGCCCAACGCCAATTCTCTCGATGTCATGAAACGTGTGCGGGAGCAAATGAAATCCATCGAAAAGAATCTGCCGACCGGCCTCAACGCCAAGATCGCCTACGACGCGACCAAATATATTTCCGACGCTTTGCACGAAGTCATCAAGACGCTGGTCATCACGCTCATTATCGTGTCCATCGTGATTTTCCTGTTTCTCGGCTCGCTGCGCTCGGTGCTGATTCCGCTGGTGGCGATTCCGCTCTCGCTCATCGGCGCGGTTTTCCTGATGCAGATTTTCGGCTTCACGCTGAATTTGCTCACACTGCTGGCGATTGTGCTGGCCGTCGGCCTCGTTGTGGACGACGCAATCGTGATCGTGGAAAATGTGGAACGCCACGTGCGCGAGGGCAAAAAACCGGTGGACGCTGCATTGATGGGCGCGCGCGAACTCATCGGCCCGGTCATCGCCATGACCATTACGCTGGCGGCGGTGTATGCGCCGATTGCGTTTCAAGGCGGGCTGACCGGCTCGCTGTTCCGTGAATTTGCGCTGACGCTGGCCGGCGCGGTTTTCATTTCTGGCATCGTGGCGCTGACGCTTTCGCCGGTGATGTCGTCCGCGCTGCTGAACCACGAGCGCGAGGAACACGGCTTGGCCGGCCGCATCAACCGCGATTTTGACCGGCTGAAAAATTTCTACGCCCGCGTGCTGGACTGGACGCTGGCGCGGCGGCCGATGGTTTACACCGTCTGGATCGGGCTGTTCTTGCTGACGATTCCGATGTTCAGCATGGCCTGGAAGGCGAAGGAGCCTGCGCCGAATGAAGACCAGGGCGTCATTTTCGGCGCGCTGGAAACGCCGCCAGACGCGACCATCGAGCAGACTTCATTTTACGCGGACGTGGCCGGGCGCGCGTTTGCAAAAGTGCCGGAGCACGACCAGATTTTTCAGCTTACTTTTCCCGACTCCGGCTTTGGCGGCATGGTGCTCAAACCGTGGGGCGACCGGAAGCGGACCGTTTTCCAAATCCTGCCCGAAGCGCAGGCGATGGTGAATAATATCCCCGGCATTCATACCTACATGATCACGCCGTCGCCGCTGCCGACGGGCGGCGAAAATTTTCCGCTGAACCTCATCCTGTCCTCGACCGGCGAGCCGGCGGAAATTCTGAAATACGCGCAGCAGTTGCAGCAGATATGCGCGACGAACGGCATGTTTGCCTTTCCGCCGCAGCTCGACACGAAAGTGGATCAGCCCGAATTCGAGCTGGTCATTGACCGCGACAAGGTCGCCGCGCTCGGCCTCGACATGCAGACGGTCGGTTCGGATTTGTCCGCGCTCGTCGGCGGCAACTATGTGAACCGTTTTGATTTCGCCGGCCGCAGCTACAAGGTCATTCCGCAACTTGAGCGCGGCGCGCGGCTGGACGCGGAGCAACTGGAAAACACCTACGTCAAGGGGCCGGGCAGCAACCTGATTCCTGTCAGCACGTTCGCGCGCCTAGAAAAACACACCACGCCGCGCTCGCTGAACCGCTTCCAGCAGTTGAATTCCGTCAAACTGAGCGGCGTCGCCATCGTGCCGCTGGAAACCGCGCTGAAATTTCTGGAAGGCGAATGTGCGCGGATTCTGCCCAACGGCTACAAGCTGGATTACACCGGCGATTCGCGGTTCCAACGCACGGAAGGCAACCAGTTCTTCCTGTCATTTTTGCTCGCAGTCGTCCTGATAATTTTGGTCCTGGCCGCGCAGTTCAACAGCTTCCGCGACCCGTTCATCATCATTCTTGGCTCGGTGCCGCTGGCGATTTTTGGCGCGACCATTTTCTGTTTTCTTAAAATGCCGAATCCCAACCTCGCGTTTTGGACGGACGGCTGGACGACCTCGATGAACATTTATTCCGAGGTCGGATTGATCACGCTCGTCGGCCTGATTTCAAAAAACGGAATCCTGATCGTTCAATTTGCGAACGAACTTCAGCGCCAGGACCGCACGAAAATGCAGGCCATCCGCGAGGCCGCGATGCTGCGGTTGCGCCCGGTGCTCATGACCAGCGTGGCGACCGTCGCCGGCAACTTCCCGCTCACGCTCGTCACCGGCGCAGGCGCGGCGGCCCGCAATTCCATCGGCATCGTGCTCGTCGCGGGCATGACCATCGGCACCTTTTTCACACTGCTCGTCGTGCCGTCCATCTACATGCTGATTGCGAAGGATCACGCAGCTGAAAAAGCGCCGGCGGCGGAAATTTAATTTGCAACCATGAGTGAAAATCCCAATCCACCCGCACCGCCGGCAACCAATGGCAATGGCCAGCGGTTTTCAAAATTAAACTCGCCGTTTTTCATCTGGCCGGCGGCAATCGTTCTCGCCGTGCTGCTGTTCGTCGGGCTGCAACTGTTCATTGACGTGCTGACGCACGAATCCACCGACGACGCGTTCATCGCTGGTCACGTCGTTTCCATCGCGCCGCGAATCGCCGGGCAGGTGGCTGCGGTTTACGTTTTGGACAATCAACTTGTCCGCTCGAATGATCTGCTGGTGGAGATTGACCCGGCGGATTACACGATTGCCGTCGCGCAAAAACAGACGGCGGCGGAATCACAGGTTGCCAATTACAAGACCATGCTGGCGGCCTACGACTTGATGAAGAAAAAAGTCGCGACCGCTGAGGCCGGCGCGCGCAAGGCGCAGGCCGATCTGGACGCGAGCGCGGCCGCCGCGAAGCTCGCCGCCGACAATTTTACGCGGGATGAATCCCTGCTGAACGACAAGACGATTTCGCAGCAGGAATTTGATGCCGCGCAGTCCGCGCACCATTCCGCGCAGGCCAATCTGAATTCGTCACAGCAAAATCTGGCGGAGGAAAATTCCCTGGTGGATGAAGCCGGGGCGCAGTTGGCCGCCGCCGAGGCGGAAGTCGGCGTGGCGCTCGCGCAGTGGAAAGCGGCGCAGACCAACATCGCGTCGGCGCAACTGACGTTGTCCTACGCGAACCTGTTCGCGCCGTGCGACGGTCGCGTAACACGCAAGCAGGTCGAGGCCGGCGACTATCTCCAGGCCGGGCAGCAAATCATGTCCATCGTGCCGGTGGAAGTCTGGGTCGTCGCGAACTTCAAAGAATCGCAGTTGAAAAACATGAAGCCCGGCCAGCCGGCGATGGTGGAGATTGACGCGCTCGGCGGACGCGAATTTCACGGGCATGTGGACAGCATCCAGGCCGGCAGCGGCGCGCAGTTTAGTTTACTACCGCCGGAAAATGCGACCGGCAATTTCGTGAAGGTCATCCAGCGCGTGCCGGTGAAAATCCTGTTCGACGAGACGCTGCCCGCCGACAAGACCATCGGCCCCGGACTTTCCGTGACGCCGAGCGTGCAAACCGGTTCGTTCCGCGTGCCGGATTTTGTGACCGCGATCATTTCAATTTTTCTGGCAATCGCGGCGGCGATTGGATTCCAAAAGTTTTTGAACCGGAAACCGGCGGCGTAAATTTTTATGGCTGACGCGCCGCAACAAGTGTGGCATCCGCGCCACAATCCGTGGCTCATCACGCTGACCGTGATGATGGCGGTGTTCATGGAGGTGCTCGATACGTCCATCGCCAACATCGCGCTGCCGCATATCGCCGGCAGCCTGTCGGCCACGCCGGAGGAGGCGACATGGGTGCTGACGAGCTATCTGGTCGCCAATGCCATCGTGCTGCCGATGACCGGCTGGCTGGGAAATTATTTCGGCCGCAAGCGCGTGCTGCTCA
>CAZIFP010000246.1:0-4441 GCA_964538105.1 uncultured Bifidobacteriaceae bacterium | reverse complement strand
ACCAGAAGGTTTCCTCCGGCATGTTGGCGTTCCAGACGACGAAGTATTGCGCGAATTCGGTGTAGGCGGAAAATACGGTGAAGGCAAAGAGCAGCATTCCCATGAAATAAAAATAATTTTCCTGCAACACGCCCGCCAGAATGCGCTGCCGCAGCAGGACGGCGGCGACGACATAAACCGTCGCCAGAGCGGTCCATGCGCAGTTCGAGAAGAAATAGACGCCATAGATCGCGGAAAAAGACTGGTATTGAACCGACTGCATCCAATAAACCGAAGCGCCAGTGATCGTGGCGGCGAAAGCCACGATGCCCCAGCCGGAATGAAAACGCAGCTTGCGCGTGCAGAGTGCGTCGCCGGTCACGTCCTGCCTGAGAGACCAGTAGCGCAGGCGCGACGACAACAGCCACCAAACGCCGAAGAACAGCGCGGATACGACCACGAACCCGCCGCAGGTGAACACCGGCCAGCGCGCGCGGATCAATTCGTTCGTCGGCGGCAGCGTGAGCCAGTGATAAATTTTCGGCGCGAGCAGCAGAACCGGGATGAACAGAATCGCCAGCCACGGGAACAGGAACGAAGCGATGTGTTCACAGAACCGGCGGATGCCCACCGACCAGCCGGCATCGGTCAGATGATGCACCATCACGAGGAACAAAGCGCCCAGCGCCAGGCTCAAATAAAATATAAAGGCGAGCAGCCATGATAATCCAAATACCTGCTGGTTGATTCCCAACCCGACAATGCACAACGCACCGCCAACCGTCATCAGGGCGGCAGGCAGCTTCGACCATAGGAACAAGTCCAGCGGCGGCGGCAGATGAGTTTTTTCGTTATGCGAACTCATATCATTTGGCCAGGGCGGCATTTTGTTCCGCCGACAATTCATTGGTTGAACCGAGCCAGCTTAATTGCAAGGCGCGCAGGTAGGCAATGGCTGCCCATCGGTCCGGCGCGGTCATCAACGGGCCATACGCGCCCATTAAACCTTTTCCGTGGGTGACAGTATTGAAAATCTCGCCGTCGGTCATATCCACGATTCGCTTGTCGTGCAAGTTCGCCACGGCGGGCATGACGCCGATTTTTTTGGTGATGCCGTTACCGTCGCCAAGCCCGCCATGACACGGCGTGCAATAAATATCAAATTGCTCACGACCGCGTTGAAGCATGGCGGCGTTCACGATCAGCGGATTGGTTTCGACAAAATTTGTCGTGCCAGTGACGCAGCCGGTGTTGAGCGGAACATCTTGATAGGAATAAACCGGGCCGTTCACCGTCATCACCGGTGCGCTGCGGACGACGGTGCCGGCGGGCGGCAATTGCGAGCTGAGGCCGTTCGTGAAAAAGTCGAAAGGCTTTTCCGGCCGGAGTTTCGCCTGCCGGTTCATGTCGGGAAAAACTTCCAGCGGCGGTTTGCGCGACAGGTGGCCGGGAATCCCGATAATGGTGAACGCCGCCGCTGCAATCGCAACGATCACCAAAATGCTGTAGAGGAGATAGCGCATCAGTCCTCGATGATCTCGATGTGCACGCCGCCGATGGATTCAAGCAGCTTGCGGGTTTCGGTTTCGGAAAATTTTTCGTCGAGCGCGCCGATGAGCAGGAAAAACTTGTCGCGAGAGACGAGTTCAAAGCGTTTGCCGGTGAACAGCGGATTGTGAAAGCGCGGCAACTCGTTGAAGGCCAGCATCCCGATCAGCGCGCCCACCGCCGCGCCCAGAATCATCATGATGTAGGCCGGCACAAACGTCATCGGCATGCTGAACATCGGCTTGCCGCCGACGATGAGCGGGTAATCAAACGCGTTGCAAAACCAGATCAGACCGACGACGGACAGGAACGCGCCGCCGCCCATGAACAATGAAACCCAGCCGACGAGTGAATTTTTCAAGCCCATCACCTTGTCCATGCCGTGAATCGGAAACGGCGTGAACACGTCCCAGCGCGAATAGCCGGCGTCGCGGACTTTTTCGGCGGCGGACAAAATTGCCGCCGGCGAATCGAATTCGGCGAGGATGCCGTAAGTCTTTTCGTTCATGGCTTTTCTCCTTTCGCGCCGCCGAGCGGGAGATGCGGATTGCCCTGCGGCGTCGCGCCCTTCACTTCCGAGATGGCGATGAGTGGCAGGAATTTCACGAACAGCAGATACATCATGAAAAACGCGCCGAGCGAACCGACGTAAAGCGCGACATCCCAGCGCGTCGGAATATATTTGCCCCAATTAGCCGGCAGGAAATCCTGATACAGCGAGCCGACCACAATGACAAAACGTTCGGTGAACATGCCGATGTTGATGAGCAGGCCGATGATAAACAGCGCGGTCAGGTTTGCGCGGATTTTTTTGAACCAGAGCAACTGCGTGACGCCCACGTTGACGACGATCAGCGTCCAGCCGAGAAACCAATAGGTATGGCCGAAGAGGCGATGGCCGAAGACCCAGCGCTCGTAGGGATCGTTGCTATACCAGGCGATGAAAAATTCGATGGCGTAGATGTAGGCAATGATGAGGCCGCTCACGAGCGTCAGCTTGGCCACCTTGTCCATGTGCGACATGGTGATGACATTTTCCAGTCCGCACCATTTGCGCAGCGGAATCAGGATCACCAGCATCATGCCGAAGCCGCAGAACACGGCGCCGATCACGAAGTAGAGCGGGAAAATGGTCGCGTGCCAGCCCGCAATTTGCGCGGTGCAAAAATCCAAACCGACGATGGAACTCACGGTGAAAACGAGCAATGTGCAGAGGCCGCACAAAACGACGTAGGCCTTTTCGTAATGATGCCATTGCCGGGCAGAACCGGTCCAGCCCATCGCCAGCAGGCTGAAAATAAATTTGCGCGGCCGCGTCGTCGCCCGGTCGCGCAGCACGGCCAGGTCGGGAATCATGCCCATGAACCAGAACAGCATCGAGACCATCAGGTAGGTGTTCACGGCGAACACGTCCCACATCAACGGGGAACGGAACTGCGGCCACATGCCTTCGTAAGTCGGCACAGGAAACATGAACCAGTCGAACCATGCGCGACCGACGTGGATCGCCGGATAAAGTCCCGCCATCATCACGGAGAAAACCGTCATGGCTTCAGCCGCGCGGCCGATCGTTGTGCGCCAGTGCTGCCGCGTCAAAAACAGCAGCGCGGAAATCAACGTGCCCGCGTGCGCGACGCCGACCCACCAGATGAAACTCACGATGTCCAGACCCCACATCACCGGATGGTTGTTGCCCCAGACGCCGACGCCGCTGGACACCTGATAAATCAACGCAGCCGGCAGCACGACGGTCGCGCAGAACGCCGCCGGGATGAACAATATCCACCACCAGCGCGGGATTTTGCCCTCGGCGAACGCCGCGAGCTGATCCGTCAGCAAGCCGAGGCCGCGATTGTTTTCAACGACCGGCGCGCGGCGGAGTTCCGCCGGCGGCGCAAGCTTCTTCAACTCTTCCAGATTGGTCGTGGCTTCCACCATTAGCTGTTCCCTTTCGCGGCCGGTTCGTTCTCAAACAGATTGCCGTTGTGCTTCTCAAATTCCTCAAAGCTGTAAGGCCATTGGCGATAATCCGGCATCAGCGGATTCGGATTGCGGATGCGCGCGAGATAGGTCGTGCGCGGCTTCGTGAGCAAATTGCCGAGCACGGAATAATTCCGCTGCAACGTCTTCAATTTTGAAACCGTGCTGTCCGGATCGCTGATGTCGCCGAAGACAATCGCCTGCGCCGGGCACGCCTGCTGGCAGGCGGTCTTCGGAATGTTGCCGCCGGCCTCGGTCAGGCGCACGTCGTCGGATGCGCCCGCCTTGACCTTTTGCGCGATCTTGGCCTGCTCGATGCGCTGCGTGCAATAAGTGCATTTCTCCATCACGCCGCGCATGCGCACTGTGACGTCTGGATTCTTGGCCATCTTTATCAAGTCCCATTCTTCCTGGTCGCGCATCCCGCTGTCGGGATTCTTCCACCAGCGCAGCATGTCCCATTTGCCGTCGGTCTTGTGCAGCAATGGCGTCGGATAATCCGGCCCCTTGAGATCGGCGAGCGGACGTTTGTTGTAATCGAGATAATTGAACCGGCGGACCTTATACGGACAATTGTTCGAGCAATAACGCGTGCCGATGCACCGGTTGTAAGCCATCACGTTCAAACCTTCCTGATCGTGGACAGTCGCATTGACCGGACAGACATTTTCGCACGGTGCGGCTTCGCACTGCTGGCAGAGCATCGGCTGGTTCACCGCCTGCACGTCGTCAATCCACTCCGCAAACTGCTGGTCGGTATCGGCCTGATTTTCGTCGGCCTTCGGGTCAAAAAAGATTGGATTGTTTTTCTTCTTTGGATCGCTCGTGTAATAACGGTGGATGTTCATCCAGTGCATTTCGCGGCCGCGCAGCACCTGATCCTTGCCGACGATCGGGATGTTGTTCTCGCTCTGGCACGCCAGCACGCAGGTGC
>CAZIFP010000245.1:0-4462 GCA_964538105.1 uncultured Bifidobacteriaceae bacterium | reverse complement strand
TGATATACACCGTGATGATCGCCGCGAGAATCAGCCACGGCTCGTTCGCCAGCGACGCGATGAACGCCTGCGCCGTGCCCTGAAATGACGCCTGCACACTCAACGGTATATTCATTTCTTTCGTCGCGGACTCGATTGCTTTCGTCGCTTCACCGAGCGCCGCGCCGGGCGCGAGGTTGAACGAAATTGTGACTGCGGGAAATTGTCCTTGGTGATTGATCGCGAGCGGCGCGACGCCGGATTCAAAATGTGAAAACGCGCTCAACGGCACCGCGCCACCGGATGTGGAGAGCACATAAACGTCATTCAACTTCGAGGGATTGCGCTGAAAATCCGGCAGGGTTTCCAAAATGACGTGATACTGGTTGAGCTGCGTGAAGAGCGTGGAAATCTGCCGCTGGCCGAACGCGTCGTAGAGCGCGTTGTCAATCGCCGACGGCGTGATGCCGAGCCGCGACGCCGTCACGCGATCAACCACCAGCGTCGCCTCCGCACCGTGCGTCTGCTGGTCGGTCGCCACGTCGCGGAGCTGCGGCAGCGTTTGCATTTTCGCCACCAACGCCGTCGTCCACTGGTTCAACTCATCCGCGTTGGCGTCTTCGAGCGTGTATTGATATTGCGTGCGGCTCACGCGGTCTTCCACCGTCAAATCCTGCACCGGCTGCATGTTCAGCGTGATGCCCTCGACTTTTGCCAAGTCTGGCTGTAGGCGGCGAATGACATCGCTCGCGCTGATTTTTCGTTCGGCGAGTGGTTTGAGGTTGATGAGAATGCGTCCACTGTTCAGCGTCGCGTTGATGCCGTCCACGCCAATGAATGACGACAAACTATCCACTGCCGGGTCTTTCAAAATGACCTGCGTGAGCGCCTGCTGCCGTTCGGCCATCGCGGTAAAAGAAATGTTTTGCGCGGCGTCGGAAATGCCCTGAATCACGCCGGTGTCCTGCACGGGGAAAAATCCTTTCGGCACGATGACGTAAAGCAAAATCGTGAACACCAGCGTCGCGACCGCCACGAGCAACGTCGCGGTTTGGTGCTTCAAGATCGTTTGCAGCGTGCGTCCGTAAAATTTGATGATGCGATCATAAACGCGCTCGGTTGCTTCAAAAAAACGGCCGTGCTTTTTCTCATCGGCTTTTGATTTGAGCAAACGCGAACACATCATCGGCGTGAGCGTCAAGGAAACGCAGGCGGAAACCAAAATCGTCACGCTCAACGTCACCGCAAATTCACGAAACAGCCGGCCAACAATGTCGCCCATGAACAAAAGCGGAATCAGTCCGGCGATCAGCGAAATCGTCAGCGAGATAATCGTGAAGCCGATTTGTTCCGCGCCTTTCAACGCGGCTTGCAGCGGTTTCTCGCCCAGCTCGATGTAGCGAAAAACGTTTTCGATCATCACGATGGCGTCGTCCACGACGAAGCCGGTGGAAATCGTCAGCGCCATCAGCGTGAGATTGTTCAGACTGTAACCGAGCAGATACATCACGCCCAAAGTGCCGACGAGCGACAGCGGCACGGCGACGCTGGGAATGATTGTTGCGTAAACATTTCGCAGGAACAAAAAGATCGCCAGCACAACGAGCGCGATGGTGAGCATCAGCGAAAGTTGCACGTCGCGCACGGAGGCGCGGATTGTTGTCGTGCGGTCGGTTAGAATCGAAACATCCATGGACGCGGGCAAAGTAGCCTTAAGCTGCGGCAAAAGTTTTTTCACGCGGTCCACGACTTGAATGATGTTCGCGCCCGGCTGCCGCTGAATGTTCAAGATCACCGCGGGTGTGTTATTCGCCCACGCCGCGAGCTTGGTGTTTTCCACATCATCAATCACCTTCGCCACGTCGGACAAAACCACCGGCGCGCCGTTCCGATACGCAACCACGAGTGATTGATAATCCTTGCTGCTCAAAAGCTGGTCATTCGCGTTGATTTCGTAGGCCTGGTGCGCGCCGTCAAAGTTTCCTTTCGCCAGATTTACGCTGGCCGATTGCAGCACGGTGCGGAGGCTTTCCAGGCTGATGCCATAGGACGAAAGTTGAGTGGGATTGGCTTGAACCCGCACAGCCGGTTTTTGTCCTCCGCTGATGGTGACGAGGCCGACGCCGGTCACCTGCGAAATTTTTTGCGCGAGCCGCGTGTCGGTAAAATCCTCGACCTGCGAGAGCGGATACGTTTTTGAAGTGACCGCCAGCGTCATGATCGGCGCGTCGGCGGGATTGGATTTGCTGTAAATCGGCGGCGACGGCAGGCCGGCGGGCAGATAAGTTTGCGCCGCGTTGATGGCCGCCTGCACTTCCTGCTCGGCCACGTCAATGTTCAGGTTCAGCGCGAATTGTAGCGTGATGATCGAGCTGCCGCCGGAGCTGATCGAAGTCATCTGGTTGAGTCCCGGCAACTGGCCGAACTGCCGTTCCAGCGGTGCGGTGATGGCGGACGCGGAAACATCGGGACTCGCGCCCGGATAAAACGTGACGACTTGGATTGTCGGATAATCCACCTCCGGCAGCGCGGAAACCGCGAGCTGTTTGTAGGCAATAAACCCGGTGAGCAACACGGCGACCATCAGCAGCGACGTCGCCACCGGCCGCAAAATAAATGGGCGTGACGGACTCACTGGGAACTTTTCTTTTGCCAGCCGCCTCGGCCCGATCCGCCACCAGCCGGACGGAGCATCACCTTCGCGCCGTCGGTCAGCTTGTTGAAATTATCAGCGGCCACCACGGTGCCCGGATCAATTCCCTCCACTGCCGAGACAGTGCCGTCCGTGGTTCCGATGGTGATGGTTTGCATCGCGACGGTTTGATTCGTGCCGGTGGCATCAGGCTTGATCAGATAAACGAAGGCGCTGTCCGCGTTACGCTGAATCACCGTGTTCGGCAGGAGCGTGGCGTCTTCCACCGTGTTCACTAGCAACCGCGCGTTGACAAATTGATTGGGGAAAAGCGTTTCGTCAGCGTTGGTGAAAACGGCCTTGAGCTTGACCGTGCCGGTGGTCGGGTCAATCTGGTTGTCCACCGTCAACAAATTTCCCGTCGCCAGTTTTTTGGTCTGCGCGCGGTCGAAGGCGTCCACGGTCAGCGTGTTTCCCGCCTTTAACTGCTCCTGAATTTTCGGCAGGTCGTCTTCCGCCACGTTGAAAATCACGGTGATCGGCTGCAACTGGGTGATGACAACCAGCGGACTCGTGTCGCTGCTTTGAACAATGTTGCCGGCGTCCACCATGCGCAGGCCGACGCGACCGGAAATCGGCGCGGTGATGTGGCAATAGGCAAGCTGCACCCGGGCGCTTTCAATTGCCGCCTCATCCGATTTCACGGCGGCTTCCAGTTCTTTCACTTGGGCGTCAACCTGGTCGTAGGCGTCCTGCGAATCAATTTTGGCGGCAACCAGGGAGGCTTCGCGTTTCAATTCGACCAGCTGAAGATTTAATGACGCCTGGTCCTGATTTTTTTTGGCGGCAGCCTGATCGAGCGCGGCCTGATATGGTGCCGGATCAATTTCCACCAGCGAGTCACCCGCGTGAACCAACTGGCCTTCCTGATAATTCACCTTCACGAGTTGTCCGTCCACGCGGCTTTTCACCGACACGGTGTTGAGCGGCGTCACCACACCCAGCGCGTTGACATAAATCCCGATGTCGCCCGTCTGCGCCTTCGCCGTGCTGATCATGATGGTGGCCGAACCAAAACCACCACGGCCGGGAGATGATTGTGTTTCTGAAGGCAGTTGTCTTCGGTGTCGTAAAAAGAAACTGCCTCCCATTAAGATCAGTATCAAAATCACAATCCACAACCAATGGCGGTTTCTCTGGCCGCGTGATGGTTTTGAAGGCGCTTTTGAAGAGTCGTCAGAGTGCATTTGCTGTTGGCTGATGTCAGGCATTGTTGGCTCCATTCTTTCTTGTATCTGTCCGTATCATAAATTTACCCGACACAATGTATCAAGCGGCTTAATTGCCACGTCAAATGTTAAACCATGCCGGAAACATAATAAATTATCTTTAAGAGTGTAACATACCACATTTTACTGCACGCACTCAAAACGCGTGGATCGGAAATGAAGAGTGAAGAGAATGGTTTGGCTATCGTATGCAAATGATCATCATCCGTCCAAGTCGGGGTGAGAATCAAGTCAAGTCCAGGATGGGGTAGATTAGGGGCCACGCTTCATTGAACGGGAATGAATCCAGATATTCAATTACCCCCGTGTGTCCAAAATTCCAGGTCTCACAAACCCGTCACCTTAAATTTGTCCAGCCAGCCGCGAGCACCTCCCTTCGGAGGACGGCACAAAACGGGACAAATAAGCAGTCATTTCGTACGTTTTTGTGCACGATGGCAGTCGGGCGGCAAAAAATTCAAACACGCACAAACGCCATTATTGACAACAGTTTCATGACGCGCCACGCACGGCCGCGAAAAATTATTTTCCTCCCTGTTGATTTCAATTCCCGCCACCTTCA
>CAZIFP010000244.1:0-4552 GCA_964538105.1 uncultured Bifidobacteriaceae bacterium | reverse complement strand
TCGCTGGTTTTTTCCTCGGCCTCGGCTTCGTAGGTGATGGCCACGCGGTGGCGCAACACGTCCATGCCGATGCTTTTCACGTCCTGCGGCGTGACGTAGCCGCGGCCTTTCAGGAACGCGTAGGCCTTGGCCGCCAGCGTGAGCGCGATGGTCGCGCGCGGCGACGCGCCGAGCTGGATGAAATCCTTCACCGCGATCTTGTAATGTTCCGGGTCGCGCGTGGCGCAGACCAGATCCACGATGTAATCCTTCACCTTGTCGTCCACGTAAATGTCGTTGATGATTTCACGGGCTTTCAGGATTTGCTGTGGCGTCACAACAGCGCTGCAAGTGGGCGTGCCGGAAGTTTTCGCCATCACCTCGAGAATCTGCCGCTCTTCCGCGCGGCTCGGATAACCGATTTTTAATTTCAGCATGAAGCGGTCAACCTGCGCCTCGGGCAGCGGATACGTGCCTTCCTGCTCGATGGGATTCTGCGTGGCAAGCACCAAAAACGGTTCTTCCAACTTGTAGGTCTGGTCGCCGATGGTAACTTGTTTTTCCTGCATGGCTTCGAGCAGCGCGCTCTGCACCTTGGCGGGCGCGCGGTTAATTTCGTCGGCGAGGACCAGATTCGCGAACACCGGCCCTTTGCGCGTGCTGAAACCGCCGGACTGCGGATTGTAAATCTGCGTGCCAATGACGTCGGCAGGCAGCATGTCCGGCGTAAACTGGAGGCGCGAAAACTTCACGCTGATGCACGCCGCCATGGATTTCACGGCGAGCGTTTTGGCGAGGCCGGGCACGCCTTCCAGCAACACGTGGCCGTTGGCCAGCAGGCCGATGACCAGCCGCTCGGTCAGATATTGCTGGCCGACGATGACCTTGCCGAGTTCGTTAAACAGCGGATGCGTGAACGCACTCGCTTCCTTAACCGCTTCGTTAATTGCGTTGATTCCTGTGCTCATAACTCTATTTCATTTTGCTGTGGACGACATTCTGACAAAAAGATTGTGCCGATGTTCAAGCAAAAATTTTGATGGCCGTCACTCAGGCGCCGGGCAAAACTTCCACCTGCTTCGCAGGCAGCCAGCCGCTCTTCCCCGCGCCGTTCGCAACCTGCACCCAGCCGTCGCGCCGATCCAAAATGGAAAGCTCCGCGCCGTCGCGGACCCCGAAGGTGCTTTGCGCATCGTCAAACGGCCCGCTGCGCGCGGTCACCTCCGCACCAGTCACCACGGCAACGAATGAATTGAAATGATTTGCCGCCTGCAACGCCAGCACCGTGCCGGAGAAAATTGTCAGCACGACGGCAAGTCGCGTCATGTTGCGTAGTTTTGGCATGAGTGCGGGCCGGATTTGCCGCGCGGCCAGAAGGGCAAACAGCAGCCAGAAAAAGACGGCGGTGAGCAGCGTGCCTTCGTTCAGCGTGAGCGAACCCATCCAGTCTTGCCAGCGGCTTTCGCGAATCGTCGCGCCCTGAACCTGATTGCGGACGAAGCCGAGGTTCGCGCGGATTTCGGAATCGCGCGGTGAGAGCAACTCCGCCCGGCGATAGGCGGCAATGGCTTTGCCGAGATTGCCCGACTTGAATTCCGCGTTGGCGTAATTGAAAAGCAGTGCTGGCGACCGCCCGTCGGTTTGGAGCATTGTTTCGTAGGCGTTTGCCGCGTCAGAAAACTTTCCATCGGCGTAAAGCCGGTTTGCCGTGGAAAAATCCGCAACGACATCCGCCGCGAAAAGTTTTCCGGTGAAAATCAGCATGAGCAGGCCGGCGAGAAGTTTATTCATGCCTTCACCTCCTGAAGCCCGGCTATGGCTTTTGCGAATTGCGCGGCAACGGAATTCAGTTCGCTGGTGCCGCGAACGGGCGCGTAACGCGCCTGGTTGCAAAGCTGAAAGAGTTCGCGCAACGAATCGAGCGTCGCCTGTGGCGCGGCGCGCAAAACGGAATGTTCGTCAATCACGTTTTCCGTGATAGCCGTCGCCGGACAATCCAGCCGTTCGCCAAGCTGCTCTTGCAACAGCCGGAACAGCGTGGCGAAAAATTCATCCGGCTGGTTCGCCGCCGCGTATTTTTTCAAGTCATCCATTCCGCTGGCGACGAGCGCGGCCACGGCGCGTTGGCGGCGCAGGCGCGGGTTGTTCGCCAGATGATCCGTGCGTTTGCGCCAGATGAACGCGGCGAGAAACGCCAGCACCGGCACGGTTTGCGCGGTGAGAAATGCCGGCTGCACGACGAGCGGCGCGGAGGCATGCGAAAGCGTGCCGAGGTTTTCCTTGATCGGTAAGATGTCCTGCGGCGACTGGTTTTCCGGCGCGGAAGTTTTGTTTGCGGCCAGCGTCGGCATGGGTGAAACACCGGCGGCTTTGACAACCAGCGGCACGGCGGCTTGGGTGAGAGTGTGGTATTGGCCGTCATCGGGATTGAAAAACGAGAAGGTGAGTGCCGGCAGCTCATGCACGTCCGAGTTTTGCGGCGAGATGATCTGCTCGAAGGTTTTTGTGCCCTGAAAGCCAAACTGATCGCTGGTGTCCAGCTTGGTCGTGGGCGGATAGGTTTTGAAATTATTCCACGCGTCCTGTGACGGCAGGGTGACCGCGTCGAGCGAACCGCGCCCGGAAATCTGCACGCGCACGGTGATGGGGTCGCCGACGGTGACGGTGGTTGGCCCGGCGGTGGCGCTCATGGTGAAATTGCCGACGGCGCCGGTGAAATTCGCGGGCTTGTTCTGTTCCGGCAAGGGCAGCGATTCCACATTCACCGGCTCGCTCGTCAAAGTGATTTGTTTCTGTTCGCCCTGGTTGAAAAATTGCCGGAAGAACTGGTCGCCACCTTGATTTTGACCCGGCAGCACCACCACCGCGCTGGCGGCAAAAGGGCCGAGCGTCAGATCGCCAGTCCGGACCGCCGTGAGCGGCACGGCAAGCGGAACGACGGTGTAAACATGATTGCCAACCTGCGCCCGGCGGCGCTGGTTTTGCAATTCCGTAAGCTTGCCGGCGCTAAAGCCGTCCGTGGGCGAGCTGGTGATTTGAAAATTGCCGAAATTCTGGACGTCGTCGCGCAGGTAAAGTTCCAAGCGTCCCACTTCCGCCTCGCCGACATAAATTTTATTATTCGGGAAAACAAATTTCAGAAACGCCACCTCGCTGCCGGAATTGACGGCGGCGGCGGACGGCGCGGTGGCGCGGTTGACGACGAGTCTGAGCGGCGCGGTGGAAAGCTGCTGGCCGTTCACGTCCGCCGTCAGCGCGGGAATGGTGAATTCGCCCGTGCGCTGCGGGGCCACGGAAAAATTCACGGTAACGGTTGAATTCATTTCGCCATTGACGATGTTGACGCTTTGGGAAGTTCCGGCCTGCGTAAATTGCAGGCCGGCAACCTGCGGCGAAGGCAGGCTGCGCGGCTGGGCACCCTCGAAGGCCAGCGACAACGTAGTGCTTTCGCCCAGCGTGATCGTATCACGATCGAGCGACGCCGTGAACGACGCCGCGCCCGCCAAACCTGCCGCCGCCAGAAACAATAGCACCGCGACTGAAAAGAAATTCGGCCGGCAGTTTTGTCCGCGAAGATATTTGGCTGCGAAATGTCTTTCCATGTTTTACCCGCTTAGTTACAGAAACGGCGGAGGATTTTCAAAAGCCGGCTGCCAGGATCAATAGCGGCCGGCGCGGCATTAATCCGCACTTATTGTCAACGTGGAATCTCTTTAATTTCATTTTCGGATCGCCGGCTTGAGTCGTTTTTTCTATAAATCAGACCTTGCGCAGGACAGAATGTTCACAAATTATCCGGATGCAAAACATTTTTTTATTGAACATCGCCAGGAGGCACTTGGTCAACTTGATTTGCGCCACTGAATTGCCAGCCCAAAGCCGAACTTTAATCTGTCCGCATCTGCTACAGATTAACCATGCCAGTTTTGTCGAACATGGGAAAATTCCAGCCTGACCACCGATCGACAGTTAATAATGGCTGCGTCCGGTAATGGCGGTTTCTTGGCGATGGCCGCAGTGTCCCAATTTATTACACTTCCGTCGGCAGATTGGACACGGGGCAGACACCAGAAATTCCGGCATCTGCGGAAGGCGGTTTTTTTTGATGATTTTAACTGATTTTTGAACAATCAGGCGGGAAGGACATCCAAAACTTGAGGTTAGGTATTTGGCATCGGCTGTGCTATACCATCCTACGTTGTGGCTGCGACAGGCAATCAAGTGAACAAAGTTGTAATCATCATAACCCGCCTGTCGCGCTGTTCACGCCGCATCATAAGAAAGAAAAAATAAAAATGAAGACAATGAAAAACCTCCGCAAGGCCGGCTTCACGCTGGTTGAAATCATGATCGTCGTCGCCATCATCGGCCTCCTGGCTGCCATCGCGATTCCGAACTTCGTGAAAGCCCGCGCGACCTCACAGGCCAACGCCTGCATCAACAACCTCCGCCAGATTGACGCGGCGGCCAACGAGTTCGCCCTCGAACAGAAGAAGACCACCGGCGCTAGCATCACCTTGACGTCCGACTTGACGCCTTACATCAAGTTGAACTCGTCCAGCTCGATCCCTGG
>CAZIFP010000243.1:0-4555 GCA_964538105.1 uncultured Bifidobacteriaceae bacterium | reverse complement strand
TTCTGGCGCATCACCTCGACGTGTTTGTCGGTTACGACAAGAACGCGGTTGAATTCGAGGAAGCGGCGGACAAGCAGGATGAAGAGCAGTCCAAGAAGAAGAAATTGCTCGCCATGAGCGTGAACGAAATCGAGTTGAGCGTCCGCGCGGCGAACTGCCTGAACAACGCGAACATCACCACCGTCGGCCAGTTGGCGTTGAAGAGCGAACAGGAAATGCTCAAGTATCGCAACTTTGGTAAGAAATCACTCAATGAAATCAAGGACAAGCTGACGGCGCTGGGTCTGTCGCTCGGCATGACCTTTGAGCCGGGTTTGATTGACACCACGCCGAAGGAAGAACCGAAGGCCGAGTAAGGAATTTTATGCGTCATCTTAAAAGAACGGCCAAGCTGGGCCGCACGTCCGAGCATCGTAACGCGATGCTGGCGAACCTCGTTTGCAGCCTGATTGAACACAAGCGAGTGACGACGACTCTGGCCAAGGCCAAGGCCGCGCGTTCCGTCGCCGAAAAAATGGTCACGCTCGGCAAGAGCGGCACCATCCATGACCGCCGCCTCGCGGTGGCGCGGTTGCATCAGGAAGCGGCGGCGAAAATCCTGTTCAAGGACATCGCGCCGGCGTTCAAGGATCGCAAGGGCGGCTACACGCGGATCGTCAAAATGAACCAGCGCAACGGCGACGCCGCCCAGCGCGCCATTTTGGAATGGGTGGATTTTGTGGCCGAAGCTCCGGCGGCTCCCGCTGAAGCGGCTCCGGCGGCGGAAACCAAGCCGGAAGAGAAGAAATAATTTCTGTTTCAAACACCAAGCCCGCTCAATTGAGCGGGCTTTTTTGCTTTTAGTGCAGGCAAAAAATCAGAAACAACACGATCAGGATCAGTGCGGTCAACCACCACAGCCAGTGGATGCCGCGTGGTTTGGCCAGGCTGGGATTGAACTCTTCCTTTACGAATTCTTCGTAATCGAATTTTTCATCCGGCAAACCGAGCCGGTCGGCGTGGGCTGATTCCGACCAGCCGGTTTTCTCATCGGAACCGCATTCGGGACAGACTTTCGCAGAGGCCGGCAGGATTTCACCGCAGTTTGGGCAAACGTCAGGGGACACAAATTTTTAGTTGACTCAAAATTCAAAACTTAAAATTGAAAACTAGCCACTGGCGCTCGCGTATTCCTCATCCGTCTTCAAGTCGAGTCCCATCAAAATATAATCATGGGTGACCGCCTGCATGTCCTTGACGTAATCGTCCAGCCGCAGCAACTGGCTGAAGCCGAGCAGGGCGAACATCTTCATCGCCGCCGTCTGTTCGCCGATGAATTCCGCCTCGGCTTTTTCCAGGCCGGAACCGCGGGCGATTTCGAGGGTTTCACCGATGAGATTGGTGGCCAGGCCGCGGCCGCGAAATTGCGGATGCACCAGCACGCTCACGCGGCCGATGTGCCGTTTCCAGCCGCCGAGCTGCTGGTGCAGCGTCGCGACGCCGACGATTTTTCCGCCGATGAGGCCGAGCAGCGGCAGGTTGTGGCCGTAGTCAATGTTCTGGCACCAGCCATGAATGACGTTCAGATCCATGACGCGATGCTTGATGAACATCCGTTCCGGTTCGGGAATGCCAAGGAAGAGCTGGTGAAAATCCTTCTCATCCGCCGGGTGCAACGGACGCAGCGTGGCCGGCTGGCCGTCCTTGAGCGTGATGGTTTTGGGAAACTGCTGGAGTTCAAGTTCGATGTTGTATGACATGGATTTCCTTTCTGTTCCAAACGCACTTTGCGTCAAACTTTCCGCGCCGGCAACTCAATAAAATTGCGACGGTCCGCCGGCGATGATTTTGGCGCGGTGCAAAATCTCCGGATCCAGGCTCCAACGCGCAGCGAGCTGCGGGATTTTTTCCACATTCGCGGCCGCCTTTTCCTTGCGCACCCGGGTTTCGATCCCGCTCTCTTCACCGTATCCGGGAGATTTCATGCCCAGTCCGTTTTCCGCCAACGTTTTCGCACCCTGATTCCAGATGGTTTCGCCCGCCCACGCATAGGCGCGCGTCACGCAGCCGTCGTCCATGCGCGCCCATGCGTGATGCGCAGATTTCTGGTCCGTGTGAAAAAACTGGACGTGCCCAAGCTCCCGGCTCAAGGCGGTGAGAAAAAGATGGCAGGCGTCCACGTCATCGCTGGGATTCGGCAGGCCGCAACCGGTGACGATGACCCAGCCGTTCACGCGCGGGCTGATGAAAAACTCCTTTTTATCTTTTAACGTGGCCCGGACGGTTTGCGGTTCCAGCGAACGGACGGCCAGCCAGGTGTTCGGACGAATTCCCCGTCCCGCCGATGTAAAAAAAGACTCCAAATCCGGGCGTTGCAATACTTCCGCCGCGCGGTTTCGTCGTTGCAGAAAAATAATCCAGAGCAGGAACAGGCCGGCTGCTCCCAAGGCCAGCATTTGCACCATCAGCAGCATCAACGTCTGCACGTCTATCGGACTCATGCTTTGAATCTATGCCTGAGCCATGAAGGTTCAAATTATTTTTTTGAACAACTTGCGGCGAGCCAGGCCAGGTATTTTTTGCTGCCGGCGCTCAAGGGCAAAACGATAAACTCCGGCGTATCGTAAGGATGCTTTGCCAGGATTAGTTTTTCCAGCGCGGCAAGCTTGGATTTTGTTGTTTTTAAAACCAGCAGCACTTCCGCGCCGGATTCGATTTTTCCCCGCCACCAGTAATGCGATTCGACTTTCGGAATTAAATTGGCGCAGGCAATGAGTCTGGCTGCCAACGCCGCCTTGGCCAGCTTGCGCGCGGTTTTCAAATCCGGCGCGGTGACCAGGACGACGGCGAATTTTGCAGCGGGTTTCATTGGGTTGCAGGTGACAGCATATCGTCCGATTTCGTCAATCCGTTTCGTCGTCAAAGTCCGACAGACGCGCGAAGTAAAAGCAGCCGGACGCGATGATGACGGCGGCGGCGGCGATGATGCCTGCCTGCGTGCCCGGTTGCTTCAAATTATTCGACCAGTCCTCGATGAGTTCGCCCTGTTTGCCGTAAAGAACTCCCATCTGCCGTTGTTCGGACTTGTCAAATCCCACCATGGAAATGTCGTCCGACATATCCGCCGTCCGCGTTCCCAGCCAGTAAACCAAGCCCGCGCCGACGATGCCGAGTGTCAGCACGATGACACCGGCCAGCCGGAGCCGCTGCGCCCGCCGCTTGGCCGATGAAATCGGAATGGTAGTCTTATCGTTCGCACTCACGCGCTACGATCATACCACGCGGACGTCAGATGAACAGGACGGAGCAGAAACCACCGCGCCTTTTTCGAGAACAATCTCCTGAACCGGCTCGCGCCGCCTACTTTTTCGCCAGCGCGCCGGCCACCGCCTGCTCCAGAGCTTCACCGCGCAGGTCTTTGCCGATGATTTTGCCGTTGCCATCCAGCAGGAAGGTGGCGGGAATGCTTTCGATGCCGTATTTGACGGCCAGCTTGTTGCCCCAGCCCTGTCCGTCGAAGTATTGCGGCCAGGTCATGTTCATAGATTTCGTGAACTCGGTCAGTTTGGCTTGATCCTGATCAAGGC
Organism: uncultured Bifidobacteriaceae bacterium; assembly: GCA_964538105.1. Classification (GTDB taxonomy): domain Bacteria; phylum Verrucomicrobiota; class Verrucomicrobiia; order Limisphaerales; family UBA11358; genus UBA11358. The sequence continues at coordinate 989 of CAZIFP010000243.1, read as the reverse complement.
TGACGCCGATGATGTCAAATCCCTGCGGATGATATTTGTTATAGGCACCGATGACATGGGGCAGTTCGTTGCGACAAGGGCCGCACCACGTCGCCCAGAAATCAATCAGCACCACCTTGCCTTTGTGGCCGGCGATGGACAACGGCTGGCCCGCCACATCCTTTTCGTTGAAGTCCGGGAAAACGGTTCCGACGACGAGCGCATCCTGCATCTGCTTGGCCGCCGCCTCCTGAACTTCACGCTTCTCCAGCGCGGCGACAAAATCAGTGCCTTCGAATTCGGTCTTGAGCTGTTGGATGAGGGCATCCGCCTTGGCCGGTTCTTTGAAAACTTCATCATACAACCTGGCCTTCATGTATAAAATCCGCGCCACCGCATCCGTCTTTTCATCCTGATGCTCGGCCAGCAAAACGTCGAACTGCTTCACGTCATCGGCGAGGTCGCTTTCGGTTTTTTTGCCGGCGGCCATGTCGGTTCGGATTTTTTCCACCAAAGTTTTGAGTTCGGTGGTGGCGTCGGCGGTGAAGGCGCGCTGGCCCGACGTGAGCAGCACCGCAAGCCCGAGGAGGATGGCAAATTTGTTTTTCATGATTTGTTTGATAGGGTTGATTCAGCAAAACACCGTTGTCCAACGGTCGCAAGTTAAATGAATCAATGATATGGACGTTATTTGGACTTCTTCAGTTTGCGTGCGTTCAATTTGATTCCCGCAATCTTGATCGCCCGCCGCGCCCATTCAACCAGTTCCGTAGGTTGTTCCAGCACCTCCGGCGGCACTTCGTGATAACTCATCGTCAGCACCTTGCCGCGCGACTCGTAGGTGAACGGCTCCATGCCGCGCGCCGTGTAATCCACCACGCTCGCCGCGTCCGTTTTGAAGAACAACCGCCCCTCGTCTAGAATGCCGAAGAAGGTTTCGCCGGAATAAATCCCGTGCGCGCCGAACATCGCCTTCGCGCGCACGTCCGGCAGCGCGCCCAACTGGTCGA
>CAZIFP010000242.1:0-4557 GCA_964538105.1 uncultured Bifidobacteriaceae bacterium | reverse complement strand
TTCCGCCAGTGGGGCTTCAACGGGATGTTGAAGGCCTTGGAAATGCCGGCGGACAACCGGCAGGCGGTGTTGTTGTAGATTTTGAATTTGTAAGACCGATGAATTTGCCAAGCTGGATTAACGGGACGATTTCGGACAAGCGCGCAGGCCGTGTTTGCGCCGGCGAAAGAATTTTTGGACAAAGCATCCGGATGCCATTAAAGTTCGCCAAGCCTTTTATGTTTTTGTTTTTTGGCCGACGTGCCGCCATCTGCTGTTGCTGGAGTCTGCTCCTCATGATGACTGCCGTCGTCGGGGCGCAGACCGATTATTACGCCAAGAACGGAACCGAATACGCCATCGTCGGTTCCCTGCCCGGCGACCAGGTCATGCCGGATGCGGCGGTGACGCCCTCCGGCGGCTTTGTCGTCTGGCAGGACAACATCACCGACGGCAGCGGCTGGGGCATCAGCGCCGAGAATCTGAACAGCACATTGTCCGGTTCCTTGAGCACGTTCCGTGTGAACCAGCAGGGGACGAATGACCAGGAAAATCCGCGCGTCGCCATGCTGAAGAATGGGGGCGCGGTTTTTGTCTGGCAGGGCGGTCTCAAGGGCTACCAGCACATCTTCGCGCGTTTTCTCACGCCGACGAACACCTTTCTGACGACCACCGACCTGGTGGTCAGCACTTTCACCAACAATTTCCAGATCAACCCCGCCGTGACCGTGCTCAACAACAGCAACGTCGTCGTGGTATGGGGCAGTTTCGACCAGGTGAATTCCAACAGTCTGCAGGATGTCTATTGCAAAATTCTTTCGCCGACCGGCCAGACGATCAGCAATCAATTTCTGGTCAATGTCTTTACCAACTTTAACCAGCGCACGCCGGCAGTGACCGCCCTGCAGAACGGCGGCTTCGTCGTCACCTGGGTTTCCGAGCAGGAACGCACGCTGGCACCCAACTGGGGATCGAGTGATTCGCCATCAGGGACGTCGGGCACCTTTGCGGCCCCGAGCGTGGACATTTATGCACGGCTTTACGCGGGCACCGGCGTGCCGGCGTCGGGTGAAATTTTGGTCAACACCGATTCCAACCCCTGCGCCAATCCCGCCGTGGCGGCGGCGGCCGACGGCAGTTTCATGGTAACCTGGGACGCGTTTGACCGGGAGTATCAGACCAACAGCTGGGACGTTTACGCCCGGCCGTTTTCCAGCGCGGGTGCCGGCGGCACGACTTTGCGCGTCAATACTTATCTTCCCAATGACCAATACGCGCCGCGCATCAGCGTCATTGGTGGTGACTACATGATTGTCTGGACGAGCCAGGGTCAGGATGGTTCCCGCGAGGGCGTGTTCGGCCAGTTTGTGCATGAAGACGGAACGCCCGTGGGCGGCGAATTTCAGGTGAACACCACCACCATCAGCCGGCAAATCGAGCCGGTGGTGACTTCCGACGGTGCAAACCAGTTTCTCGTAGCCTGGGCCAGCTACACCGGCCAGCCGGATAATTTCGACCTGTTCGCCCAGCGTTATCTCAACGTCGCGGCGCTGTTGTCGCCGATGGCCGCGCCGTTCGTCTATGCGCCCTTCGCTCTGGATACGAACGGTGTCTATATGCCGCAGTTGCAGATTTCCTGGCCGCCGCTGCTGGGCATCGCCATCTCCAATTATGAGGTCTTTGTAGACAACGCCGGCGTGCCGGCGGGCGTGACCTCCAGCAATTCATGGACGATGACGGCTGCAAACGGCCTGACCGCCGGCAGCACGCATTCCTTCCAGTTGGAATATGTGACGACCAACGGTCTGGTCTCGCCGATCTCACCCTCCGCCAGCGGCACGACCTGGAATGGTGGCAATTATTACGGCATCCCGGTGGAATGGCTTGAACAATACTACGGCTACAGCATCGCCAACTGGCCTAATGCGAACACGCCGCTGGTAAACGGCGGCCAGACCCTGCGGCAGGTGTTCTTGAGCGGCGGCAATCCGCTGGAACCGGGCACCTGGCTGCGGACTTCGCTGTCCAACACCGGTCAGGGAATGTTCCTGGATTGGAACACGCAGGCGGGTGCCACCTATCAGGTGCAGTCTTCGCCGAATTTGACGACGTGGACCAATCTGGGCGTGCCGCGGTTTGCGGCGGGTGCCAGCGATTCCATTTATGTCGGCGGCGGTGCGGCGGGCTATTATCGCGTCTTGTTGTTGCGTCAATAAAATGAGCAGTATGTTGCAATCATTCAAAAAAATTTCATGGGTTTTTCTGCTGGCCGTCGGTCTGCAGCCGTTGTGGGCGTTTTCCCTGCTTGGTCCGGCGGGCAACGGCGGTGATGCCTGGCAGGTGGAGGCCATCGGTTACAATCCCATCCCCAGCAATACCGGTGCCCCGCCCGGTTTTATTGATCCGCTTGCGGTCGGGCCAAAAAATTTGGGCGAGGAGTATCGCCGCAATACGCCGGTAATGTATTATGCCTGCGATGATAATTTCCTGAATTACTTCGGCTCCAGCGGGTCGGCGGCCATTGACACGGCGTTCAACATTCTGAACAACAGCCTGACCAACGTGGACGGCTATAGCTCCGCGCTCACGGAATACCCGTTGAACACCGAATCCGTGAATTACCAGGCGAGCGCCCTGAACTTGCTGGATTTGAAATCGGAAACGATGCAGCTTATGATGGAGCAGTTGGGCCTGGCGGATTCCATCCGCTATGTCTGGTGCTTGCACAATCGTTTTCAACCCCCCAACACCACCTGTCCGGTTGAAACGACCTATCAGGTGGTTCAAAGGAATTTTGACATCACGGCCAGCCCGCTCAATCAGCTCCAGTATTCTCCCTACATCAATGGCTCGCTTTACACCTATGTCATTTACGAAATTTGTTCCGCGCCTGCTGCGCCGCCCAATGCGGATACGTATCCAATTCTGGTTGATCCCCTGGTCAACAATCCGCCGGTCGCATCCTTGAAATCGGCGGGCTTGGAATTTGAGCCGGGCATGTATTATACTGGACTGACGCGGGATGATGAGGCCGGCCTGCGGTATTTGCTTTCCACGAACAACATCATTTATGAGGCGCCCACGCCGGGCAGCGTGCTGGTGAGTTCCACTGTGTCGGGCGGGACGACCAGCTACGGGCCGCCCTTCTTTCTATACACTTCCAACTACACCGCTTTTTTTCTGGCCGCCCAGACCAATAGTCCGACCACCCTGTCCAATCTCTATCCGGGCCTGGTGATCAGCAGCTATTCAAACTATTTCACGATCGCCTATACCACGAACTATGTTTTTGCCTATTTAACGAACCAGATTGGCGCGCCATACGGCTCGCCGCAGATTCCGGTTTATACGCCGATCGTCACATACACGCCCGTTTTGAACTATGCTTATGTTTTCGCGAACGTCATCGTCTTTCATTACAGCAGTTCCAGCACGGCCACGATCATCACGACGAATGTGACCTATGGGCCGCCAGGCAGCCCTTATACCGGCGCATTATATACCAATATTACGACCCAGACGCTCACGCTGCCCAATGTGCCGTCGGGTGATTTTTACATCAACACCAACAGTTGTGGAACCAACCTGATATTAACCGTGGCGGGCTATCCGCTTGCGCAGGTGAGCGCCACGACTAATTTGCTTCTGGTTTCCAGCAATTCATCGGGTCTTTTCCAATCCGAAACCCTCATCAACAATTCAACCACTTACATCTATCCGGCGGAGCCGGCGGTTTGTGCTGCTTCGGGTGGTGGCGGGACAACCACCAATGCCCCCGGGTTGTATCAGGGCATCGGCCACATGCAGTTTGTGAAGACGAGCTATGACTCGCTGATCGGACAGTTCTACCAGCCCCAGACCAACACCTATACCGAGGTGGTTGTCTTCAACAACCAGTCCTCTCTTGAGACCTTCCAGCGGGTGGTGACCACCCCGGACGTGCTCTTTTCGGCGGCGGATCTGCTCCCCGGACCCGCCGCAGGTAACACATATGTTGTCCCTTATGATCGCACGATCAACTTCGACCAGTCCAACATCGGTGCCGGGCTGGCCGGGCCTGGGGTGATCAATCCGTCATCCACCATTACCTTCGACAAAGTCGGGCCGGTCTTGAACAACGTTGGGCTGGGCAACATCGGAGTTAATGGGGGTCAGGCCAGCGCCACGGAACTCAATTTTTGGGTGTGGGGATCATTCGACGGATCAACCAATGATCCGGTGGTGTATCCGAACGGTGCCAGCATCGCCAATCTGGCCAATCAGGTCTTGATCCAGTTGAACCCGGCCACGCTGCCCAATGGAACCAATGGCTTGGCTTATCCCGCCAACACCACCTTTGTCGCCTCCGGTGTGACGTCGGCTATCTGGTCGGTGGTGTCTGGGAGCTTCCCGCCGGGCTTGGTGTTGTCATCGGACGGCACCATTTCCGGCACGCCCACCCAGCCGGGTGTCTTTGACTTTACCGTGCAAATGACGGAGACTTCACCGTCCAGCATCACCGTCACTTGGGATTATACCATCACCATCAATTAAAGTGTTTTCAATGAAATTGGCTTTCAAATCAGCAGGGCGGCTTGG
>CAZIFP010000241.1:1926-4584 GCA_964538105.1 uncultured Bifidobacteriaceae bacterium | reverse complement strand
CGGTGACCGGCGCGTTTTGCACATGGATGTCAATCACCGACAGAAAAATCGAGATGCGCTGGCATTCGCCGCCCATGAATTCCGGCTCCGTCGTCGTGTCCACGGCGTCCACCTTGCCGTGGCCGGGCGCGATGACGAGATTTTTGCCGGTCGGCACCATCGCGTCGGGGTCGCGGAAAAAATAAAAGGCGAACAGGGCGAACACCCCCCACATCGAAAGCAAAACCCAGGTCAGATAATTCAGCACAAACGTGCCGATGACCTTGCCCAAAAACGCCACCACCATCACCGCGAGCATGGTGGCGCCCGTCCAGCCGATCATTTTCAGCGCGGCGAGCAGGGCTTTGCCAGAATGTTTCACAAAGGCATGATAAAATTTTTGCGCGTCACTTGCAATTCACCATTTTCAGTGCAAGTTGGAAACCGTCGCGAAACTCATCGCGGCCAATGCAACGAAAAATAAAACAAAAGGAATAATTATGTCATTACACACTCCCGACCTCACCAAATTCCCGCCGCGCAGCCCGCGCGTGCGGCTCGGCGGCTATGTCATCCTGCCGCGCTGCCTCGACAAGGGCCGCGCAACGCTCGCCGGCAAGAACGGCGAATATCATTACGCCTGCCCGCTGGACCAGCGGTTTTTGGAATTCGTCGGCATTGATCCCGAAGCGTTGAAAAAAGAGCTGGGCAAAAGTGATGGTGAAATTCTTGAATGGATTGAAAAGCACGCGAAGCACAAGCACGCGCCGCAAGAAATCGCTGCGTGGTCGGAATTCGCCGAGCAGCGCGCCCCGATGGACGTGGAATCGCGCGAGTTTTTCAACGGCATCCACAAACAGGCCGGGCCGCAGCGCGAGGACATCGCGACATGGTTTGACGTGCTGGATCTGGACGATTACGCGAGCTTCGGCGGCAAGGCGTGATTTTTACCGCGCCATTCTCAATGATTCGCGTCGAGTTGATACGTGCCGTCGGTGTGAGCCACGACGAGCGACAGCGGCGCGACGTGAATTTTGTTCGTGGCGGTCTGCAATGTTTCCGTGCCGGCGACTTGGTCGTTCACCACAATCGTCCAGTCGCCGGTCACGGCTAAATCTTTCGGCTCCGGATTGCCGTTGTAAATCACCAGAATGGTTTTCCAGCCGTCGCCGTTCGCGTGGTTCTTGAGCACGAATTCGACGACGTTTGTTGGCGCGACCGGCGCAAATTCCAAAGCCTCGTCCACCTGCGCCTTGTCCGCCATGCGAAATGCGGGATGCGCGCGCCGCAACGCAATCAGGCCGCGATAATAATCAAAAACGTCCCGGTGTTTGTCCTTCAGTGACCAATCAATCGGGTTCACGCGCGGATCGTTGTCGTTGTAGCTGTTTGAATTTAAGTTCTTGGAGCGGAGAAATTCGTCGCCGGCGTGGATGAACGGAACGCCTTGCGCGGTCAGCAAAATGCCGGCGGCCAGTTTGTCCATGCTGATGCGCTGGGCTTCAGTCGAATTTGTCGCGGAGATCTGCAACTTGTCCCAGAGACAGAGGTCGTCGTGCGCGGAGTCGTAGTTGATGGTTTCGTTTGGTGAAAAGACGGCGATGCTATCTTTGTCCCGCCCGGTGCTCTGGCCTTTGAGGTTCAGGTGAAATCGCTCCATGCCGCCGTAGGCCGGCGCAGAACCCTGGACGAATCCGGTGGCTTTTGCCTCTGCGAAATCGCCCTTGATATTGTCGCGAATGCCGTCGTTGAAGGCGGCGATGCCCGTGCCTTGGAGGTTCGCCTGCGTCATCATTTCGTTGGCGGGCAGCACCTGCTCCATGCTCCAGCCTTCGCCGTAAATGATCACGTTCGGATTGATTTTCTTCGCCTCGCGATAGACCTCCTGCATTGTCTCGCGGTCCAAAATTCCCATCAGGTCAAACCTAAAGCCGTCCACATGATATTCCGTCAGCCAGTATTTGATGGAATCCACGATGAATTTCCGCGCCATGGGCTTTTCCGAGGCGAACTCGTTGCCGCAGCCGGTGGCGTTCGCGTAATGGCCGGACTTGTCCTTCCGGTAATAGTAACCCGGAACCACCTTGTCAAAAATGGACGCCGGCCGCGAGCCGGTGGCGGCGGTGTGATTGAAAACCACGTCCAGCACCACGCCGATGTTGTTCCGGTGAAAAGCCTGGACCATTTCCTTGAACTCCTTTTGCCGCGCGGTGCCGTCGGGATTCGAGGCGTAGGAACCTGCCGGTGTGTTGTAGAGCACCGGGTCGTAGCCCCAATCATACCAGGTGTAATCATCCGCCTTTTGCCGCTCATCGCCGCCGGCATAATCAAACACCGGCAGCAGGTGAACATGCGTCACGCCCAGCTCCTTCAAATGGTCGAGGCCGGTCGCCGCGCCCTCCGGCGACTTCGTGCCCGATTGCACCATGCCGGCATATTTCCCGCGATTGCCGTCGGCGACGCCGGAGTTTTTGTTGATGGAAAAGTCGCGGACATGAACCTCATACAGCACGGCGTCCACGTTGTTTTTCAAGGTGACAAAATGATCCTGGTCCCAGCCGTCGGGATTGGTTTTTTGCGGGTCATAAATCAAAGTCCGACCGGAGTTTGCCGAACAGCCACGGGCGTAGGGATCGTTGACGTGATAAACCACCGGCTCGCCGGCTTTGTTCAGCAGCG
>CAZIFP010000241.1:0-1826 GCA_964538105.1 uncultured Bifidobacteriaceae bacterium | reverse complement strand
GCTTCCACAACCGGATTCACCCAGCATAAGCCGGCCAGACAGAGGAAAAGCAAGCGCGATTGAACCATCTGCGGAGGCTACCAGTTCCGGTTGAAACACAAAATTGAATTTGCGCGGCTTAATCACGAGAATGTCAAAGTCTGGGCGCGATTCGTGGCAGATTGGCGATTATTTCACTTTCTGCTTATTGAGAAAATCATCAACTTCAGCGCGGCAAGTGAATTTGAATTTGTGGCCGGCGAAGTTTGAAAACAACCGCAGATGACCGGAATGGGAGCACAAATTCGTTCGTGTCCAATATTGTTCCGCCCAGAGAAGCAGTTCTTTGAAATTTTTCTCTGCTGCAGCTGCGTCCAACTGCTTTGAACTTTCAGAACCGCGCGCTAAAAGTCCCGCATGGCAAACCGTCCAATCCATGTCCAAAAAAATGAGCGATTGTGCGCGCGATAAAAACATTTCGGCCAGCTCCCCGAAGACGCCTTCAATAATCCATGAGGCCTCATTTCGTTTTCTTTCGACCTCGCTTTTTATTTCATCCATGGGTCGTTTCTCATTAAACCCGCCCGGCATCCAGAAAAGCTGGTCGAGATGAATAATGGGAGTGGAATAAATCGCGGAAAGTGATTTGGCCAGATAACTCTTTCCAGAACCGCTGTTGCCGATGATGACAGTCCGAGGTGGCATTTTCGATTAGGGTAGCGGCAAAATTTCCGGGCGCAACTGGCCGTGAAATGTCCGCGGGCTGGAGCGAAGAATCCCCGGAGCTGAGCGGCGAACCCCGGGAGCGGAGTGTTGGCTCTTGGGAATGGACTGTCCACCCCCGGGAGCCGAGCGCCCAACCCCAGGGTTATTCTCTCCAACCCCGGGAATCTTGCCTCCAACCCCAGGGTTACTCTCTCCGACCCCAGGGTTTTTGCCTCCAACCCCAGGGATTTTCTATCCAACCCCGGGGTTCTTGCGAAAAACCCCCGGAAAGTTCCGAAATATCATGGGAGTTTCTTGGCATTTCCTTTGCATTCCTTGCCACGGCCTCGGATATTTCACTCTAATCCTCAGCCGCTTGCGACTTTTCATGAAAATCCGGCCAAAAAAACCTCTCTCTATTGCAGGCGAACGGTGTTAAACCCGTTCTCCCACCCCAAAACAGAACAAGAGGGCGGGAATAACAGTAAACAACTCGGCCATCGGCCGGAAAGGTAAGGTAAAACTATGTCAGACTTCGTGCCAAATGCGGAGGGTGACTTGAAAAAGTGGCTCACCAACATTGACACCAACGTGCCCAAGCTGGTCACGGAACTGGAAATCACGCCGGCACGGCTGGCGAACATCACCGGGTGGTGCGATGCGCTCCTCGCGGCCATGGTCGCGGCGGAACAGGCGAAAATTGCCTACATCACCGCCATGCAAAACAAGCAGACCCAGTCTGCCATCAGCCTCACCGGCCTGCGCGGCGAGGTGGCCAAATGGAAGGTGGCCGACGGCATGACCGACGCACTCGCCGCCGAACTCCAGATTGTCGGTGGCAGCACGCCGTTCAACCCCGAGACCTATCAACCGCAGATCACCGCGCAGGCGTTTAGCGGCTATGTGCGTTTCAAGTTCAAGAAGCTCGGCGCGGACGGCATCATCCTCAACACGCGCATCAAGGGGACGATGGGCTGGAAATTCGTCTCGCGCGACTCCAACTCGCCCTACGACGACCACACGCCGCTGGCCGTGCCCGGTGTGTCCGAGGTGCGGGAATATCAGGCGTTCGGATTATTGGGCGACGACCAGATCGGCGTGCCCAGCGACATCGTGACCGTGGTGTTTGCCGGTTGAACAAA
>CAZIFP010000240.1:0-4587 GCA_964538105.1 uncultured Bifidobacteriaceae bacterium | reverse complement strand
GGGACGGCCCGGCCTCGATGGCGTTCACCGACGGCATCCGCATCGGCGCGTGCCTCGACCGCAACGGCCTGCGCCCGTCGCGATATTACGTCACGAAGGACGACGTCGTCATCATGGCGTCGGAAGCAGGCGTGCTGCCGGTCGCGCCGGAGCGCGTCGCGAGCAAGGGCCGGTTGCAGCCGGGCCGGATGTTTTTGATTGATACCGAGCAGGGCCGCATCATCACGGACGAGGAGCTCAAAAAGAAATACGCCTCGGCGCATCCGTATCGCGAATGGCTCGACAAATACCACGTGTTGCTCGAGAACCTGCCGGAGCCGACGGACCACACCGAGCCGTCGCACCGGAAGATTTTGCAGGAGCAGCAGGCGTTCGGCTACACGTTTGAGGATTTGCGGATTCTCATTGGCCCGATGGCCGGCACCGGCATCCAGCCGCTCGGCTCGATGGGCACGGACACGCCGCTCGCGGTGTTGTCGAACAAGCCGCAGTTGCTCTACAACTATTTCAAGCAGTTGTTCGCGCAGGTCACGAACCCGCCGATTGACCCGATCCGCGAGGAGATCATCACCGCGACGCACACGATGGTGGGCTGCCGCGGCGGCCTGCTGAATTCCAAGCCCGACAGTTGCGCGCTCATCCGTTTGGAGCAGCCGATTCTCACGAACGAAGAATTGGAAAAACTCCGGCAGGTGAACCGCCCTGGTTTCCGCGCGGCGACGATTCCGATTTTGTTCAAAGCCGCTGATGGCGAAAAAGGTCTGGAGGCGGCGCTGGAAGAAATGTTTGCCATCGCCGACCAGGCCGTCGAGGACGGCGCGAACATTTTGATATTGTCCGACCGCGGCGTGAATGCCGAGCTGGCTCCGATTCCCGCGCTGCTTGCCACGGCGGGTTTGCATCATCATCTCATCCGCACCGGCACACGCGGTCGCACCGGCCTCGTGCTGGAATCCGGCGAACCGCGCGAGGTGCATCACTTCGCGCTGCTCATCGGCTACGGTTGCAGCGCCATCAATCCGTATCTCGCCTACGAGACGGTTGACGATCTCATCAAGGAAGGCCTGCTGACGAACACCGACCATAAAACGGCGATCAAAAAATACGTCAAGGCCGCGATCAAGGGCGTCGTGAAAACGATGGCCAAGATGGGCATCTCGACCGTGCAAAGCTACCGCGGCGCGCAAATCTTTGAAGCCGTCGGCCTCAACAGCGAGGTCGTGGACAAGTATTTCACCTGGACGCCGTCGCGCATCGAAGGCGTCGGGCTGGGCGTGATCGCGGAGGAAGCCGTCGCGCGCCATCGCCGGGCGTTTCCGCGCGAGGAAATTGCAGAACTCGAAGCCGGCGGCCAGTATCAATGGCGCGACAGCGGCGAATATCATCTGTTTAATCCGCAGACGATCCACAAACTGCAAACCGCGTGCCGGCTCGGCAGTGAAAAAATTTACCGCGAATACGCCGAACTGGTGAACAACCAGGCGAAAAATCTCTGCACGCTGCGCGGCCTGCTCGATTTCAAATTTGCCGAAACCGCGATTCCTATTGAAGAGGTGGAGTCGGTTGAAAGCCTCGTGAAACGCTTCAAGACCGGCGCGATGAGCTACGGTTCCATTTCCAAAGAAGCGCACGAAACTTTGGCCGTCGCGATGAACCGGCTTGGCGGCAAGTCCAACACCGGCGAGGGCGGCGAAGATCCGGCGCGCTACGTTTTGGAAGCGAATGGCGACTCGAAGAATTCCGCGATCAAGCAGGTTGCCAGCGGACGTTTCGGCGTCACGAGCAACTACTTGATTCACGCGAACGAACTGCAGATCAAGCTGGCGCAGGGCGCAAAACCCGGTGAAGGCGGCGAGCTGCCCGGCAAAAAAGTTTTCCCGGAAATCGCCCGGGTGCGCGGCACCACCGCCGGCGTCGGCCTGATTTCGCCGCCGCCGCACCATGACATTTACTCCATCGAAGATCTGGCGGAGCTGATCCATGACCTGAAAAATTCCAACCGCAATGCGCGCATCAGCGTGAAGCTCGTCGCCGAAGTCGGCGTCGGCACCGTAGCAGCGGGCGTGGCGAAAGCGCACGCGGACGTCGTGTTGATTTCCGGTCACGACGGCGGCACCGGCGCTTCGCCGCTCTCGTCCATCAAACACGCGGGCGGACCGTGGGAGCTCGGCCTGGCCGAAACGCACCAGACGCTTGTGTTGAACAATCTGCGCAGCCGCATTTATGTCGAGGCGGACGGCCAGTTGAAAACCGGCCGCGACGTGGCGGTCGCCGCGCTGCTCGGCGCGGAGGAATTTGGCTTCGCCACCGCGCCGCTCGTCGTGATGGGTTGCATCATGATGCGCGTCTGCCATTTGAATACCTGCCCCGTCGGCGTCGCCACGCAAGACCCGGTTCTGCGGAAACGCTTCACCGGCGAGCCGGAGCACGTCGTGAATTTCATGCGCTTCATCGCGATGGAACTGCGCGAGATCATGGCCAAACTCGGTTTCCGCAAACTCGAAAACATGGTTGGCCGCACGGACAAACTGGCGCCGTGGAAGGCGATTGAACATTGGAAGGCCAAGGGCCTCGACCTCACGCCGATTTTGTATCAACCCGAAGCCGGGCCGGAAGTCGGACGTTTCCGCTCGCAGGATCAGGATCACGGCTTGGAAAAATCGCTCGACGTGACCAAACTTTTAGATATTTGCAAACCGGCGGTTGAGCGCGGCGAAAAGGTTCGCGCGGAACTTCCGATCATCAACGTGAACCGCGTGGTCGGCACGATTGTCGGCAGTGAAATTACCAGGAAGCACGGGCCGAACGGCCTGCCCGAGGACACGGTGCATCTGAAATTCAACGGCAGCGCCGGCCAGAGCCTCGGGGCGTTCATTCCACGCGGCATGACGCTCGAGCTTGAAGGCGACGCGAACGATTATTTTGGCAAGGGTTTGAGCGGCGGCAAACTCATCGTGTATCCGCCGAAAGGTTCAACCTTTGTGCCGGAGGAAAACATCATCATCGGCAACGTGGCGCTTTACGGCGCGACGGCTGGAGAAATTTTCGTGCGCGGCATGGCCGGCGAACGTTTTGGCGTCCGCAACTCCGGCGTGAACGCGGTCGTCGAAGGCGTGGGCGATCACGGCTGCGAATACATGACCGGCGGCCGCGTGGTGGTGATTGGCAAGTCGGGAAGAAATTTTGCGGCGGGCATGAGCGGCGGCGTGGCCTATGTGCTCGACGAGGCCGGCGATTTCGCCACACGCTGCAATATGGAACTGGTCGGCCTCGAAAAACTTGAGGATGTGGACGAGATCGAGGAGGTCTGGAAACTGATCCAGCGCCACCAGACATTCACGCACAGCGAACGCGCTGGAAAAATCCTCGGCGACTGGAAAAATTTCATCCCGAAATTTGTGAAGGTCATGCCGCAGGATTACAAGCGCGTGTTGCAGTCGCTAAAAAAAATGCAGTCGCAGGGTTTGACCGGCGACGAGGCGGTGATGGCCGCGTTCGAAGAAAATGTGAAGGGCGGACACTGAAATTCAGAATCTAAACCTAAAACAAGATGGGAAAACCAACCGGATTTTTAGAGTTCCAACGGGAAATGCCCGCCGACCGGCCGCCGCTCGCGCGTGTCGCCGACTGGAAGGAATTTCATCACCACCTGCCCGAAGCCGACCTGAAAAAACAGGGCGCGCGCTGCATGGATTGCGGGATTCCGTTCTGCCACACCGGCCAGCTCGTCAGCGGCATGGCCAGCGGCTGCCCGATCCATAATTTGATTCCCGAATGGAACGACCTGGTTTATCGCGGCCTTTGGAAGGAGGCGCTGGAGCGCCTGCACAAGACGAATAATTTTCCGGAGTTCACCGGCCGCGTCTGTCCCGCGCCGTGCGAAGGTTCGTGCGTGCTGGGCATGAACAATCCGGCGGTCACGATCAAAAACATCGAGTGCGAGATCATTGATCACGGCTGGGCGAACGGCTGGGTCACGGCGGAACCGCCAAAGAAACGCACCGGCAAAAAAGTGGCGGTCGTCGGCTCCGGGCCGGCGGGAATTTCTGCCGCGGCACAATTGAACAAGGCCGGCCACGAGGTCACGGTGTTTGAACGCGCGGATCGTCCGGGCGGCCTGCTGATGTATGGCATTCCAAACATGAAGCTCGATAAAAAGGAAGTCGTGCTGCGCCGCCTTGCCCTGCTCGAAAAAGAAGGTGTGAAATTTGTCTGCAACATGGAAGTCGGCAAAAATTTGCCGGCGGAAATACTGTTGAAAGAATTCGACGCGGTGATTCTGGCAACCGGCGCGACCAAGCCGCGCGATCTGCCGATTCCCGGCCGCGATCTCAAGGGCATCCATTTCGCGATGAATTTTCTGACCGCGAACACGAAGGCGGTTTTGGACCAGCACAAGAACGGCAACTTCATTGACGCCGCCGGCAAAGATGTCGTCGTCATCGGCGGCGGCGACACCGGCACGGACTGCGTCGGCACCTCAATCCGCCACGGCTGCGCGTCGCTCGTGCAGGTGGAGATTCTGCCCAAGCCGCCGCTCGAACGCGCCAAGGACAATCCGTGGCCCGAATGGCCGAAGACTTACAA
>CAZIFP010000239.1:0-4601 GCA_964538105.1 uncultured Bifidobacteriaceae bacterium | reverse complement strand
ACGCCGCGTAAGGCGGCTCCGGTTCGCCGCGCGCCGCCGATTCGCCGAGAATAAATATGCGATAGGTGTTCGCCGGTTTTTTCGCCTCCATCATTACCGGCCCCGGCCAGCGCGCAAGTTGCGGCGGGAAAAACCGCAGGCTGAAATTCTCGTTGTTGACCAGAAATTCTTTTTCCCCAACCCGGATTTTTTCAAAGAAGCCGGTCGGATATCCATAGCCCGCCAGCCGCAAGCCGGCTTCCAGTCCGCCCAGCAGCAGCAGCGGCAAGGCGATGAGTGCGACGAAGCGGAACAGCCATTTCCGGCGCGGCGACACCGGTTGCGCTGGTTCCTTGCGCGGATTCTGGCCGGGCGGCTTGCCCGGTTTGCGTCCGGCCTTTAACTTGTTCGGACGTTGTTTCAAAATTTGAGTTTCAAAAAAGCCGGTCCAGCAGAATATTATCCTTGCCCGCCTCTATCCACAATGTTTCGAGAAACCGGCGGTGAATCGCATGCGTCTCGCGTCGTGCGATTTATGACTGACAAATCGCTCCCGGCTATTTGACCCGTAATGGCTCGCCGTGGCAAAATCCTAACTGATGGCAGGATTTGTGTAAATGCTCACGGCAGACTCGTTCAAGCCGGAGACGTTTTTCATCGCGGCCTGGTTGCCTGGGACACAAGGTCAAGGTGTGGCAGACGTGTTGTTTGGTGACGCGAAGCCAACCGGAAAATTGCCGGGCGAATGGCCGCAGAACAACCGGCAATTCGCCGCGAATAAAATGGTCGGCCAGCCGCTGTTCAAATTCGGTTTCGGCCTGACTTACTGAACATCCGGTAGTTTGGCACGGCCGAACTTGTGGCCTTTCCAGCCGTAGAACGCGACATAGGAATACGCGAGCAGCGGGATGATGAACGCCACCTGGCGGTTCCAGTGATCCGCAATTTTTCCCATGATGGGCGGCAGGATTGCGCCACCGACCACGGCCATGACGAGCAGCGAGGACACCTGGCTTTTCAGGACGCCCATGCGGTCGAGCGCGAGCGAAAAAATGTTCGGCCAGCCGATGGAGGTGAACAGCCCGATGCCGACGATGCACCACATCGCCAGCCTGCCGCCGAAAAGAACCGCCACGGCCAGCAGCACCACAATCGTCGCTGAAAAAAGGCCGAGCGTGCGACCGGCGATTCCCTTGCCGAATTGAAAAAAGAGCCAGCACAACGCGAGCATCGGCAGATACATCTTCACCACGTCCCATCCGCGCCAGGATAGCAGGATCAAAAACGCGACGAGGGGAATTCCGGCCAGCAGCAGTTGTTTGTTCGCCTTTTTCATTTCGCTCAATTCCACCGCGCCCATGAAACGGCCGATCAACATGCCGCCCCAGAACAGCGAGACATATTTGCTGGCGTCAATCGCGCTCATCGCGGCGACATCGGGCTGGCCGAGATATTTGATGATCTGGCTGCCGACGGACACTTCGCCGCCGACATACATGAAAATCGCCAGCACGCCGAGGACGACGTGCGGATATTTCAGCGCGCCGATGCCGGCATCAATCTTGCCCTCGCCGACGTGCGGCAGATGCAGGAAGAAAAAAATCACGGCGATGACCGCGAAGATGATGGAAAAAACCAGGTAGGGAATTTTCACCGACTCCGCCCCGCTCGCGCCGGTCTTGGAAAAATATTCGTAGATCAAATAGCCGCCGATCAAAGGCCCGGTGGTCGTGCCGAGCGAATTGAACGCCTGCGCCAGGTTCAACCGGCTGGACGCGGTCCGTTCCGGGCCGAGAATCGTGACATAAGGATTGGCGGCGATTTGCAGCATGGCAAAACCGAGGCCGACGACGAACAGGCCGCCCAAAAACAGCGGATAAGAAAGCTGGCTGGCGGCCGGCCAGAACATCGCGCCGCCAATGGCGGCCAGCAACAATCCGATTACGACGCCGTTCTTGTAACCGATGCGCGCGATGGGGTCGCCCGCCGTGGCGGAAATGGCAAAATACAAAAGCGATCCGATGAAATACGCGCCGAAAAATGCGGTCTGCACGAACATGATCTGGTAGTTTGTGAGCGTGAACGCATCCTGCAGCCGAGGGATGAGGATGTCGTTGAGCACGGTGATGAAACCCCACATGAAGAACAGCACGGTCATGATGGTGAACGGGCCGCGATAGGACTGGCCGTTGCCGGATGGCGTGGAAGGAGCCAAAGGAGATATGTTCATTGGTTCGTTGAGTGACGGGTGGCCGAAGTTTAGGACAACCACGGCGGCGGCCAAGCTTTTTTGGAAAATTTCAACCGGCGGCATGGATTTTTTTTGGCCGGAAGCGCGAGTCTTCATTGACATTTGCCGCGTTAGATGAAAAGTTCTTGCCGCGTTCCAGAATTAAAAACCGTTACCAGAAAACCTCGTGGCAGAAAAAGACGATTATTTGTTGGACTTGCTGGTGGACCTCGGCTTCACCAACGCTGGGCAGGTCGCCCAGGCCCGCTCGGAGGCGCAGGCCGCCGGCATCGGCGTGGTGGATCAGCTGGTGGTCAGCCAGGTCATCAAGCCCGGTGACGTCACGCAGGCCAAGGCCGCGCAGTTCGGCGCGGAAGTCGTCCATCTCGCCAACACGAAAATCGAGGACGATGTTCTCTCCCTTGTTCCGCGCCACGTCGCCAAAAAATACCGTGTCCTGCCGCTGTTCAAAACCGACGGCAAGGTCGTCGTCGCCATCGCCGACCCGTCCGACCTGAACACGATTGATTCGCTGCACCACCTGCTCAACGCGGAGATCGAATTTCGCGTGGCTTCGGAGGCGGACATTGATGCGGCATTGAACAAGTATTATGGCGGCGAGAAAAAAAACATTGCCGACGGCGCGTTCAAGGATGTCATCCAGGAGCTGACGGAAGCCGACGTGCAAATCGGCAAGCTCGGCGCGCTGGAGGACGACGGCGGCGAACTGGACGCCGACGGCCCGCTCATCCGGCTCGTGAACCAGATCATCGTGGACGCGTTCAAGCTACGCGCTTCGGACATCCATCTGGAGCCGCTGGAGAAAAGATTCCGCCTGCGCTACCGCATTGACGGCGTGATGCAGGAAATGAAGTCGCCGCCGAAACGGTTGCAGCCGTCCATCATCGCGCGCCTGAAAATCCAGTCGAACATGATCATCTCGGAGCACCGCATCCCGCAGGACGGGCGCATCCAGACGAAGGTCGGCTCGAAGCTGATTGACCTGCGCGTTTCGTGCCTGCCGACCAATCACGGCGAAAGCATCGTGATGCGTATTCTCGACAAGGAAGGTCTGAAGCTCGGTCTGCCGGAACTCGGATTTTTTACGGACGACCAGCAGACGTTTGAAAGGCTGATCGCGATGCCCGACGGAATTCTGCTCGTCACCGGCCCGACCGGTTCCGGCAAGACGACTACACTTTATTCCTGCCTGCATTACATCAACCGGCCGGACAAAAAAATCATCACCGTCGAAGACCCGGTGGAATATATTCTGGCCGGCATCAACCAGGTGCAGGTCAACGAAACTGTCGGCCTGACCTTCGCGATGGCGTTGCGCGCGATTCTTCGCCAGGCGCCAAACGTCGTGATGATCGGGGAAATTCGCGACTTGGAAACGGCGTCCATCGCCATCAACGCGTCGCTCACCGGCCATCTGGTGTTCTCCACGCTGCACACCAACGACGCGCCCGGCGCGGTCGCGCGTCTCGTGGACATCGGCGTGAAACCGTTTTTGGTCGCTTCCTCGACGCGCTGCCTCATGGCGCAACGCCTCGTCCGAAAAATCTGCAAAAAATGTCCGGAGCCGTATGTGCCGACCGACTCGGAGATGCGCGCGCTGGGCATCACGCCGGAGATGCTGAAGGGCGCGACGATCATGAAAGGCCGCGGCTGCAACAATTGCAACAACACCGGCAACCGTGGACGCTTCGGCGTGTTTGAAATTTTCACGATTGACGACGAGGCGCGGAAATTGATTTACGACCAGGCGCCGACCTCCGTGCTGCGCGCCCGCGCGCGGGAGATGGGCATGCGCACCTTGCGCGAGGACGGCGTCCGCAAAATCCTCGCCGGCCTGACGACGCCCGAGGAGGTCATCCGCTCCACCGTGGGCGACGAAGCGTGATGGAATGGAAAAATTTAGAATGAAGAATGAAGAAACAAAAATAATTAACCGCATATCGCGCGTCGCGAATCGTGCGTCACTCTGCATTCTGCATTCTGCATTCTGCATTTTTTAATTTATGTCCTACTCGATGTCCGATCTATTGCAGTTGGTGGTGTCCGAAGGTGCGTCCGACCTGCACATCCGCGTCGGCGTGCCGCCGGTGATCCGCGTGCATGGCATTTTGCACCGCGTCGAGGGCCCGACCTTGAGGCCGGAGGACACCGAGGAACTGATGCGCAGCATCACCTCCGAGGAGCACATTCAGAGCACGCGCGAGCGCGGCGGCGCGGACTTTGGTTTTGCGTTCGGCGAGCTGGCGCGGTTCCGCGTCAGCGTGTTCAAGGAAAAGGGAAATTTCGGCATGGTGCTCCGGCAGATTCCCAGCAAGATGCTGACGATGGAGCAGATCGGCATTCCGCCCAGCGCCAAGGAACTGCTCTACAA
>CAZIFP010000238.1:0-4658 GCA_964538105.1 uncultured Bifidobacteriaceae bacterium | reverse complement strand
GGGCAGGGGAGCTATCTCGAAGTTTCGAGCTGCTCGAACTGCGAGGATTTCCAGTCGCGCCGGATGAACCTGCGCTTCAAAACCGAGTCCGGCGAAAATAAATTCCCGCACATCCTCAACGGCAGCGGCACGGCGCTCGCGCGCCTGTTTGTGGCGCTGATTGAAACGCACCAGCAGGCCGATGGCAGCGTGATAATCCCCGAAGCGTTGCAGCCGTATTTGAAAACCGACCGGATTTGCGTGTGAACAGTTTTGAGTTTTTAATTTTGAATTTTAAGCTGGAAGACGGTTCAACTGAAAATTAAAAACCCGAAATTCAAAATTGATGAGAATTCTTCTCGCCAGCAGCGAAGTGCATCCGTTCTCCAAGACCGGCGGCCTGGCGGACATGGTCGGGGCGCTGGGCAAGGTGCTGGCGAATGCCGGCCAGGATGTGCGGATCGTCACGCCGCTGCATCGCGGCATTCGCGAGAAATTTCCAAAAATGCGGCGCGTGGACTGGCAGTTCAACCTGCCGCTGGGCACGCGTTGGGAGCAGGGGCAGTTGTGGTCGCTGGAGGTTCAAAACGGGTTGACGGTTTATTTCGTGGAGCATCCGTGGTTTTTTGACCGCACCGGAATTTATTTTGAGAACAACATCAGCTACGCGGACAACGCCGAGCGGTTCATTTTTTTCTCGAAGTGCGTGACCAACCTCGCGCGCTACTCGCCCTGGCAGCCGGACGTGGTTCATGTCCATGACTGGCAGGCGGCGCTGGTGCCGGCATTGATGCTGCATCAGTCACGCACCGAAGGCTGGGAAAATCCGCCGCCGACCTGTCTGACAATCCACAATCTCGCCTATCAGGGAATTTTTCCGGCGGCAGCGTTTGCTTTGACGAATCTACCGGCTGATTATTTCTCGATTGGCGGCGCGGAGTTTTACGGCCAGTTGAACTGCCTCAAGGCGGGAATCGTTTTTGCGGATGCCATCACGACGGTGAGCCCGCGATACGCGCGTGAAATTATGACCGAGGCGCAGGGTTGCGCGCTGGACGACCGGCTGCGGTTTCGCCAAAAGGAGATGTTCGGCATTCTCAACGGTGTTGACTACGGCGAATGGAACCCGACGAATGATAAATTTCTGCCACGTTCTTATTCTGTCACGCGGCTGGCGGGCAAGTTGGCCAACAAACTTGCCTTGCAAAAGGAAACCGGCCTGGCAAGGCGGAAAAACGTGCCGCTGTTCGGAACCATCTCACGACTTGCGGAACAAAAAGGCGTGGACATTGAACTTGGCGCGCTGGAGGAGATGCTGGGAGCGGACATCCAGTTCGTCCTGCTCGGCAGCGGCTCGCCGGTTTTTGAACGCGGTTATCGGGAACTGGCGGAGCGCTTTCCGGGCAAAGTTGCCGTGCGAATCGGCTTTGATGAAGGGTTGTCGCATCGCATTGAGGCGGCGTGCGATTTTTTTATCATGCCGTCACAGTTCGAGCCGTGCGGCCTGAACCAGATGTATAGCCTGCGTTATGGCACGATTCCGATAGTCCGCGCCACCGGCGGACTCGACGACACCGTGATTGATTTTTCGCAGGACGCCACCCGCGCCAATGGAATCAAGTTTCAGGAATATACCGCCCGCGCGCTGGCCAAGGCGATGCGCAAGGCGCTGGTGATTTATGATCAACCAGCGTTGCTCCGGCGTTTCCGCCAAAATGCGATGCGGGCCGATTTTTCCTGGGATAAGACCGTTAACGAGTTTTTGAGGGTTTACGATTTGATTTTACCACCACAAAACACAAGTCTGTATTAAATATAACAAACATTGTGCATCCTTAATAATTAAAGACTATTATTTGGGCGTGCCAGCCTGCAATTATTGCGAGTTCGTATTTGAGCATTGTTGATGATATGATGGATTTCCAATATGAACCAATGTTGCTTTCGGCCAATTTGCTCGCGGTTGTTTCGCGCAAGTCTGGCTGCTTCCCTGCTAATTTCGACCACAACGCTTGCCCAGTCGCTGCCAAAACAATTTCTGAACGGACATGTTCCGCCCGCGTTGGCGCTTCTTCATCTGCACCCGATTGGTCAGTTGCCGGCAACCAATCGTTTGAATTTGTCCATTGGCCTGCCATTGCGTAATCGAAAATCTTTTGATGAATTGCTGGCGCAGATTTACGACCCGGCCAGCCCGAATTTCCGGCACTATCTTACGCCGGACCAATTCGCCGGACAATTCGGACCAGCGGAGGCTGATTACAAGGAGGTCATAGCTTTCGCCATGACAAACGGCTTGACGGTGACCAGCACATGCCCGGATCGCACGGTGTTGAACGTGAGCGGTTCGGTGGCTGACGTCGAACGAATTTTTCATGTGACGATGCGGCTGTATCGGCATCCGCGAGAGAACCGGAATTTTTTTGCGCCGGATGTTGAACCTTCCGTTGACCTGACCATTCCTATTCTGCACGTCAGCGGCCTGGACAATTTTATCGTGCCGCACCCGGCGGGTTTGAAAATCAATTCGGTGAACCAGGTGTCGGCGCCGATGCCGGCATTTGGAACCAGTCCACTTGGCAATTTCATGGGAAAAGATTTCCGGGCCGCCTATGTGCCGGGGGTTTCCCTCAACGGATCCAATCAGGTCGTCGGGCTTTTCGAGTTGGACGGTTATTATCCGAGCGACATCACGAATTACGAGGGCATCGCCGGCTTGCCAAACGTCACGCTGTCGAATGTTTTAATCGGCAGCGCCAGCGGCGCGGCCGGATCCGCCAACAACGAAGTCGCCTTGGATATTGAAATGGCGATCTCCATGGCGACGAATTTGTCCCAAGTAATCGTTTATGAAGGCCCGAACCCCATTTCCAATTCTGATATTTTGAATCTTTTGGCCCGCATGGCTTCAGACGATTTAGCCAAACAGATCAGTTGTTCCTGGATTATCGGCAACGATCCGACGTTTGATGTCAAATTCCAGCAGTTTGCCGTGCAAGGCCAGTCGTTCTTTCAGGCTTCTGGCGATGAAGGTGCCTATTATTCGGGAATAGACGAGTTCGCCGACGACACCAACATCACCATTGTCGGCGGCACCACGCTCTCCACGACCGGCGCGGGCGGCCCGTATGCTTCGGAAACCGTTTGGAACGCGTATAGCAGCGGCGAAGGTGCCGGCGGCAGCGGCGGAGGAATAAATTTCGATGGCATTTCGCTTCCAAGCTGGCAAGCCGGTGTCGCCACGGCAACCAATCAGGCTTCATCCACTCTGCGAAATGTCCCCGACGTGGCGATCAATGCAGACAATGTCTTTGTGGTGGCGGACAACGGACAGCAAGAATCTCTGAACGGCACCAGTGCGGCGGCACCTTTGTGGGCGGGTTTCACCGCGCTCGTAAATCAGCAGGCCGTCGCCAGCGGCAAGGCTGCCGTCGGCTTCATCAACCCGGCGATTTATGCCATCGGCAAAAGTCCGTTTTACCTGTCCGACTTTCATGACATTACCACCGGCAACAACACAAACACCACCGTCGGCAACGATTACTTTGCCGTGCCTGGTTACGATTTGTGCACGGGCTGGGGAACGCCGGCGGGTCAAAACATGATCACGGCCCTGGCAACGCCGGACAATCTGGGAGTTTTGCCCGGAACCGGCTTCATCGCGAACGGCGCGGTTGGCGGTCCGTTCAACATCAGCACGGAAAATATGCTGCTGACCAATTCCGGCGCAGCTTCATTGAACTGGTCAGTAGGCACACCATCATGGCTCACGGCCACGCCGGCCAGCGGCACTTTATCGGCCCATAGTTCCACTTTGGTCGCGGCCAGCATCAACACCACCGTCAACAATCTCCTGCCGGCGACTTACACGGCCAATGTCACGTTCACGAATCTCACCAGCGGCATCTCTCAAATCCGGCCGTTCACGCTGCAACTGGGCCAGTCGCTCGTCCAAAACGGCGGCTTTGAAACCGGCGATTTTTCTCTCTGGACTTTCAATGGTGACAGCACGGATTCCCAGAATTTTTTGGTCAACGGTGTTGTTAACGCCAGCACCTTCGGCGATGGCAGCGGCACGAATTGGGTTCACTCCGGTGCCAACGGCGCGGCTTTCGGCGAAGCCGGCAAACTTGCTTACGTTTCCCAATCTCTGCAGACTTTGCCGGGACAAAGCTATTTGCTCTCGTTCTGGTTGAATAATCTCTATTTCTCGTCTCCGAATCAGCTTGTCGTGAATTGGAACACGAATTCCACCGGCACCAATACCGTCTTTAATCGAGTCAATGTTCCAGTGATCAGCACTTGGACAAATATGCTTTTTGTCGTCACCGCCGCCAGCGCCAATTCCGTGCTCCAATTTGAGCTGGAGAATAATTATTACAATGGCTGTTATTTCGGCCTCGATGACATCGCCGTGCAGCCGGCCCCTGCCCCGACATTCCGCACGGTTGCCGCAACAAATAATCTCATCCGGTTTACCTGGAACTCGCTCGCCGGACTGGCCTATCAAATCCAATACTCAACCAATCTGGCCGGAGCCGGCTGGCTAAACCTTGGAAATTCCGTCACCGCGACAAATTATACCACGACTGCCGCCTATTCCATCGGGACGGACAACCAGCATTTTTATCGAATCCGATGGGTGCATTAAAGCATTGTGTCGTCATCGAATTGTAAAG
>CAZIFP010000237.1:0-4660 GCA_964538105.1 uncultured Bifidobacteriaceae bacterium | reverse complement strand
CCCGCGCCGACGCTCGCGGCGAGGCCGACCAGAAACGTGGCCCAACTGTTGTGCGTGGCGAACGCGGCGCAGAACAACGGCGCCAATGTTGAAACCGAACCGTCCATCAAACCGGCGAGACCGGGTTGCACCACCTGCAACAGAAACAATCTTTTTGCCTGCGACTTTTCATCCTCGCTCAACTTCGTGTGTGCGATCTGTTCGGCGGTGTGCGCGTGGTTGCGTTCCTCCTCGGCGAGGTCGCCCAGCAGTTGCCGGATGCCGGTGTCGGTGGTGCGTTTGCCGGCGGCCTCGTAAAAGCGTCGCGTCTCTACTTCCATCGTCTCGGCGGTTTTCTGGACGGTCTTCAAACCGAGCGGGCGGACGAGCCATACGGGTTTGCGGTCAACGAAGCCGCGCACGTCCTGTCGGCGGATGTGCGGGACGTGTTCGCCGAAGCGCGCCTTGTAAAGTTCCAGCAGGCGATGGCGATGGCCATCCTCCTCGCGGCGCAGTTCGCGGAATTTGCTTGCCTGTTCGGGATAATTTTCCTGCAAACCATCGGCAAAATCCTCGTAGATCCGCGCATCCTCTTCCTCCAGCGAGATGGCGAGCGCGAGCACTTCCTGTTCGGTGAGGCTGTCGAATGATTTCATAAAAACCTGTGACAGCCGGCGTAAGCCGGCTCATTTAAATTAGAGCGAACTGACGTTCGCTGCCACCAAATTACAAAAATGGTGAGAAAAGACGAGCAATCGCGTCACGCAGTTTTCCGGGAACCGTGCGCGTGTCCACTTCGGCCAGCGTCACTTCGTGCGCGCCTGCCATTTTTTCCTCAATGACTTGTTTCATCTTGTCCGCGAATTCGCGGCCGTAGCATTCGACGTTCAGCTCGAAATTCAGGCGCAGGCTTCGCGCGTCCCAGTTGGCCGAGCCGAGCAAAACCCAGTGGCCGTCCACAATCATCAGCTTGGAGTGATCGAACGGCGGCGGGGTGAGCCAGATATGGCAGCCGCGCTGGAGCACCTGCCACCACTGTGAACGCGATGCCCAATGCACAAACGGCAGGTTGTTTTTGGCGGGCAAAATAATGTCCACGCGCACGCCACGCAGCGCGGCCAGGTTCAACGCGGTGACCAGCGCGTTGTCCGGCAGAAAATACGGCGTGACGATCTGCACGGAGGTTTGCGCCTCGGCCAGCGCGGCGAGCAGCGTCCAGCGGAGTTTGTCGAAATCCGCATCCGGTCCGTCGGTGATGACCCGGGCGATGACGTTGCCGGTTTCACTTAATTCCGGAAACCAGAGTTCGCCGTCGAGAACTTCGCCGGTCGTGAACGCCCAGTCGTTCACAAAGGCCTCCTGCAAGCGCGTGACCACCGGGCCTTCGACGCGGAAATGAAGATCTTGGACAAAATGTTTCGACGGACCGGGTGCCGGCTCCCTCGTCCCGTCCAAGCGGGGAGAGGGCTGAGGTGAGGGGTTTTGATTTTTGAAAACAACCGCTTCCTCACCCCGGCCCTCTCCTCCATTTGGGGAGGAGAGGGAGGAGCGATGCGTGCCAAGAATGTTTCCGTGCCGGATGTTCATGCCGCCGGTGAAACCGAACCGGCCGTCCACGATGAAAACTTTGCGGTGGTTGCGGAGATTGATGGTCGCGACGCGCCATGGCTGCAGCAGCGACGAGGGCAGGAATTTCCCGAACGGGATTTTTGCCCGGCGCAAAACATGCGTGATGGGCGGCCACGAATAACGCGTGCCGGCGGCGTCCACCAGCACGCGAACCTCGACGCCGCGCTGGACGGCGCGTTGGAGCGCGGCGACAAATTGTTTCCCGGTCGGGT
Source organism: uncultured Bifidobacteriaceae bacterium (assembly GCA_964538105.1). Taxonomy (GTDB): domain Bacteria; phylum Verrucomicrobiota; class Verrucomicrobiia; order Limisphaerales; family UBA11358; genus UBA11358. The sequence continues at coordinate 2,840 of CAZIFP010000237.1, read as the reverse complement.
CGTTATCGAAAATGTAGCTGACGAGCGAAATGGATTTCTTGGCGGTTTCGATGGCGGCGAGCATCGCGGGAAACGCCTCGTCGCCGTTCACGAGCGGTTCCATCTGGTTTCCGGGCATCAATGGCCGTTCAACCACGCGGCCGACCACGCGGGCGAGCATTTGCAGATGTTCCGCACCGGCTGGTTGCGGCTCGCCGAGATTTTCCGGGACGTCACGGCTGAAAGTTTTATGAACGCCAAGCTGGATGGCGCGGCGGCGGATGCGGTTGACGCCGAGCGCGAGGTAGAGCAGGGGGCCAAGCGCGGGCAGCGTCCAGATGACGCCGATCCAGATGGTCGCCGAGCGGGTGTCGCGCTTGTGCAGCAGCGCGTGACAGGAGGCGAGCAGGCAGGCGAGAAAATCAAACGCGGCGGCGAAGTGCAGCCAGAAATGCGCGAGGTGATCGAGCCAGTCCATCGGCGGTTATGTTTAACGGAAGCGCGGCCGGGCGCAAGCTTGACGAGATGGTTTTGAAGTTGGAAATCTTTCCCAAAATCCCAGGAAACTGCGATTTGCTTGTGCGACCGGCCTTCGTCGGAAGGAGACTGCATTTCCCCCCGGAAAGTAACCAATAAAATCAGGCAACTTTCAACGCGGCGTTCAGGCCACGGCGTTCAGGCTACTCGTTGATGCCCCAATGTTCGGCCGGCCAATGTTCCAAAATCTCCTTCAGCAGCGGCGTCATTGTTTCGGCGCGTTCACGGATGGTTTCAGCCGTGCAATGCGGGAGGTGTTCCGGCGGAGTGCCGACCGTCACGGCAGCCATCAGAACTGGATTTGGGGGATTGTCCAGCAACTTCGGACCCGAGGATATGTTGATTGATGTATTCATACAAACGATACGGCTTCAGAGTCACCATGCACCCTCCTTTGAATTATTTCCACAAGAAAGTTGGGAAAACTCAAATTAGTTGTTCACCGACAGTTTGCCGTTCGCGGAAGCATTTGGTGGCGGGCATGGTCAGAGATTTGAAACACTGCGAGGCAAACCTGCGCCTGCGCCGGATCGTTCAGGCAAAGTGCGCCTTCGCTGATGCGCGGCGCCGGATCGCCCCTGAGCTGGATTGGAAAACGTCCGGTCAGGGAACAGGCAAAGGTCGTGAAATCCGAAAAGCCTTCCGCCAGCATTTGTTTGCGATTGATGATCCGGAACTCGCCGTGGCTGCCGGGTGCAACGTGTTTCATCAATTCGACCGTCACGCGGCCCATCGTGTAGCGCGGATTGATTTCCACCACCGGCTTGAGCTGGATTTTGCCTGCGGCGTCGCGACAGGCAAACGCATCAATCCCCACCGGGCCGATATAATTAGCACGGCGCAATTTATCTTCGAGCAAAGCAAAAATGTCCGCGTAAAGCGCGTGGAGCCGTTGCGCGATGTCCGGCGGTTCGGGAAACAGCGCAATCAAGTCCGCCGGGATTTTTTTCTGGTGGCCTGGCGCGGCGGTGTTGGCCTGGAACTGGCCTTTGGCGTCGTTGATCAATCCGGTGTAGCCGCAGAGTTTCAAACTTTCATCGGTCATTTCCAGTTGGACGGAAAAATCCAGCACACGCTCCAGCCACGGCTCGACGACAAGCTGGCGGCCATTTTCAACCGCATTCGCAATCCAGCGACGGTGCGTTTCTAAAACTTCCGGCTCGAACAAGCGGATGGCGTTGCCGCCTGCGAGACCAAGCGCTTCCTTGATGACAATCTTGCGATGGCCGCGCCGGCGGATCATCGCGATTGCGGCAATGGCTTCCGCCAGTGAATTTACAGCCATACCGGCTTCGTGTTCGGTGCAAAGCCAGTTTGATGAATGCGAACGAAGAATCGTTTTCAATAGTGTTGCGCTCCACGCTTTCGAGTAAAACTGCGCGATGGCCGGATTGAAACTGCCGCCGGCGGTGCGTTTCTCGCCGGTGAGTTTGGCAAAAAGCGATTCGAACAATTCCACGCTGTCCGGCCCCCATGCCCATGGACGCAAACGGCCGAGTTTGCGTTCTGAAAGATTTTTGCAATTTTCCAGTTCCACAAATTCCGGCAGCGCAAAACCCGCCTGCTTGATGCCGCTCAAAAATTCCACCGACGGTTTTTCGTTCACCAAAACAATATCATCCTGCCGGCACAAAAACTGTGGCAGATTTTCCAGGTCGCGCGCGATCTGCGCCTGATGCTTGATGGGATTGAACGATTTGCCCTGCGCAATGGCGGCTTCGGCGAACGGATTGAAAACAAAAACATTCGGCGTGCGGCCCTTGGATTGCGAAAACACGTCCAGCTCGGCAATGAACTGCGCGTCGAGTCCGGCGGCGCGCCGGCCTTCGACATTCAGCGTCATGCCTTTGGCGCGCTGCGGTGAGAGGGGAAATTTTAACTGGCGGCAAAACGCCTCCCAGTCGCTCTCGCCCGGATTTTTCCAGCGGCGAAACCATTTCAAGCCGTAGGCGACATGGCCGATTTCGTCGTGGTAAATTTTGTCGAGCAGCTTCGCGGTCGCCGCGTCGCCCACAGTCGCAAAGCCCAGCGCAAAGTGCTGCGCGAAATCCAGGTTCGCCTGCTCGAAGGTCAGGCACAGGCTGGAAACGTAATCCATCGGATTTTCCATCACGGAAACCGAACGCCAAAAATAGCCGCTCACGGGCAGTTCGCCAAATTGGACGCCGCATTCCTTCATGCGTCGAAGGTAAAGCTGCGTGTGCTCCTGCTCGTCTTTGAGCGTTTGGTAAACGCCCTTGCGGAACGCGGCGGGCGCATCGGGAAATTTCAGCAGCACGAGCGCCATCAATTCGGTGGCGAGCAGTTCGTGATTGGCGAAGAAG
>CAZIFP010000236.1:2078-4670 GCA_964538105.1 uncultured Bifidobacteriaceae bacterium | reverse complement strand
ATGCGAGCGAATGGCTGCTGCGCGACGTGCTCCGCAAGGAATGGGGTTTCAAGGGTTTTATCGTTTCAGATTATTACGCGATCTGGGAATTGCACCACCGGCCCGACACGCACGGACATTTTGTCGCCAAGGATAAAAAAGAAGCTTGCGAACTGGCTGTCAAGGCCGGCGTGAACATCGAATTTCCGGAACCGGATTGCTATCTGCACCTCGTCGAACTTGTGCGCAAAGGCGTGTTGAAGGAAAAGCAGCTCGACGACTTGGTCGCGCCGATGCTGCTCTGGAAATTCAAGATGGGCTTGTTCGACAATCCGTATGTGGATCCTGACGAAGCCGCGCGCGTGGTCGGATGTGATGTGAACCGGAAGCTGGCGTTGCAGGCGGCGCACGAAACCATCACGCTGCTCAAGAACGAAAAAAATCTTGCGCCGCTCAATCCGGCGAAGCTGAAAACCATTGCGGTCATTGGGCCGAATGCGAACCGCAGCCTGCTCGGCGGTTACAGTGGCGTGCCTAAACACAACGTCACCGTGCTCGACGGCATCAAGGCCAAGGTCGGCGACAGAATAAAAGTGCTTCATGCCGAAGGTTGCAAAATTACCGTCGGCGGCTCGTGGAACGCGGACGAAGTGACGCCCAGCGATCCGGCAGAAGACCGGAAACAAATTGCGGAAGCGGTCGAAGTCGCGAAGCAGGCCGACGTGATCGTGCTCGCGATTGGTGGCAACGAGCAGACATCGCGCGAGGCGTGGAATCTCAAGCACATGGGCGACCGCACGGATTTGGATCTGGTTGGCCGGCAAAATGAACTAGTGCAGGCGATGCTCGCGACCGGCAAGCCGGTGATCGTCTTTCTGTTCAACGGTCGTCCGCTGGCGATCAATTACGTCGCCGAAAATGTGCCGGTGATTTTTGAGTGCTTTTATCTGGGGCAGGAATGCGGCCACGCGGTTGCGGACGTTTTGTTCGGCGATTTCAATCCGGGCGGCAAGCTGCCGATTTCGTTCCCGCGTTCCGCCGGGCACCTGCCGGTTTTTTACAATTACAAGCCGTCGGCACGGCGCGGATTCTTGTTCGCCGACGTTTCGCCGCTGTTCGCGTTCGGTTATGGCTTGAGCTACACGAGTTTTGAAATCAAGAGCGTCCGGCTGGCTAAGAAAAAAATCAAGCTCAAGGAAACCACGCATGTTTCCGTGGACGTGACCAACACCGGCAAGCGCGCCGGCACGGAAACCGTGCAGCTTTACATCCGCGATCAGGTCAGTTCGGTCACGCGGCCGGTCAAGGAACTGAAAGGCTTCCGGAAAATTTCGTTGCAGCCAGGCGAGACAAAAACGGTGTCGCTCGAAATCACGCCGGAGTCACTGGCGTTTTACGATGTGAAGATGAAATATGTCGTCGAACCGGGCGAGTTTGAAATCATGGTCGGCAACTCGTCGCGCGACGCCGATTTGCAGAAAGTCATTTTGACGGTGACGAAATAAATCCAACCCAAAAAATTATGGCCGAACAACATTTCCAACAGAAACTTTCGTTCTTCGAGAAGGCCGGTTACAGCGGTGCCGATGCCGCCGCGAATTTCGTCTTCATGACGATGGTTCTTTTCCAGCTGAATTTCTACACGGATGTTTTCGGATTAAGCGCCCTGGCCGCTTCCGCCATTTTGCTCTGGCCGCGATTGTGGGACGCCGTGGCCGATCCGATTGTCGGCATTCTCGCCGACCGCACGGACACACGCTGGGGAAAATTCCGCCCGTGGATTTTGTTCACGGCCATTCCATGGTTCGTAGTCATGATTCTGGCCTACACGACGCCGCACGGCTGGAGCATGGCCGCCATGATTGCCTACGCTGCGATCACCAACACCATGTTGATGTCCATTTATTCAATGAACAACATGCCTTACGCGGCGCTCGGGGGCGTGATGACCGGCGATGTCAACGAACGCGCCAGCTTGAATTCGTTCCGTTTCATCGCGGTGAATGCCGCGCAATTCATCGTCGGTGGATTCACGCTGACGCTGGTTGCCAAATTTGCCGCCAAACATGCGGCGGGCGCGCCGGTTGGCATTTTGGACAAGCAATACGGCTGGCAAATGACCATGGCCATTTGGGCGGTGTTGTGTCTCGTCTTGTTCCTCATCACTTTCTCCACCACCAAGGAACGCATCAAGCCGATCAACAAGGTGAAATCGTCGCCGAAACAGGATTTTGCCGACCTGCTGAAAAATAATCCGTGGAAGGTCATGTGGTGCTGGACGCTGGTGCATTTTGCGATTCTCTCGTTCCGCGGTGGTGCGCTTTACAATTATTATCATCACTACGCCGACAAGGCGGCGATGTTTGACTGGGTGCAGAAACTTGGCCTGGTCGCCGCGCCGGGCGCCCCGGCTTCTGGTGTCTTGGAAACGCTCGGCTTGATTGTTCATCCGGTCGGAACTGACCTGGCGAACTCAAACGTCGCCGACGTTTTTAACAGTATCATCAACATGCTGGGAACCGGCCTGACCATCATCGTCATTTTGCTTTCGCCGTCGCTCGCCAAAAATTTCGGCAAGAAAGCCGTCGCCGCCGGCGGCTTTGCGCTGGCGAC
>CAZIFP010000236.1:0-1978 GCA_964538105.1 uncultured Bifidobacteriaceae bacterium | reverse complement strand
AAATTGCCCGACACGCCGGACGCCGTGCAGGGTTTCCGCGTTTGCAGCGGCATCGTGGTCGGCATCCTTTTCGGCATTTGCACGGTGTTGCTGGCCAGCTACCAGCTCAACAAACGCATGACCATCCAGATGGCCGATGAACTGGCGGAACGCCGCCGGAAACACGCCTCGGAAAATCCTGTCACCGCTTGAAATTTATGAAAATGTTTAACACCGCAATTTTTGCCTGGGCCGGAATGATTGTCGCAGCGTCGCTGGCAAATTGCGCCGCCGCCGGCGATTCACCTTCAGTGCCGACGCTCAAGGACGCCTACAAAAATGATTTCCTGATCGGCGTGGCCGTCAACCAAAACCAGTTCACCGGCGCGGATACCAACGGCGTGGCCCTCATCACATCGCAGTTCAATGCCATCTCGCCTGAAAATGTGATGAAATGGGCGCTCATTCACCCCAATCCGGTGACGAACGCTTATGATTTCGGCCCCGCCGACGCCTACGTTGCGTTCGGCGAGCAGCATCACATGTTCATCGTGGGTCATACGCTCGTCTGGCACAACCAGACGCCGCGCTGGGTTTTTCAGGACGAGAACGGCCGGGCATTGAGCGCAACCAACGCGGCCGACCGGGAATTGCTGCTGCAACGGATGCACGACCACATTCAAACGGTCGTCGGCCGTTACAAGGGCCGGATCAAAGTGTGGGACGTGGTTAACGAGGCGTTGAATGACAGCAGCAGCCTGAATGACACGAATCTGCTGCGGCGGCAGTCGCCGTGGGTTCGCATCCTCGGCATGGATTTTATTGTCAAGGCGTTTCAATATGCGCATGAAGCCGACCCCGACGCCATCCTCCGCTACAACGACTACTCGATCGAAAATCCGGCCAAACGCGAACGCCTCATCACGCTCATCAAATATCTCCAGTCGCAACACGTCCCGGTCATGGCCATCGGTTCCCAGACCCATGCGAATCTGTCCTGGCCCGGCTTTGAACTGGAAGACAGCTTCCTCACTGAAGTTTCGGGTCTGGGATTGCCCGTTCACATCACCGAACTGGATGTCAACGGCTCGCAGGGCGGCCAGCGCAGCCAGAGCGCGGACATCACTCAAAATGCCCAGGCCAGCGGCGGAGGAAGCCAGATTGAATCCGTCCAGGAAAAACTCACCCAACAATATACCAGCCTTTTTAAGGCATTCGTCAAACACCGCGACGAGATCAAGCTGGTGACTTTTTGGGGTGTCACCGACGCCGATTCCTGGCGGCGAAACGGCAGTCCGCTGTTGTTCGACGGGAACTGGCAGCCGAAGCCGGCGTTTGACGCGGTCATCACGGCGGCGCAACCGTGAGGCCGCGAAAATTTGTTTTTCGGCAAAACGTGTAGCGTCGAGGCTGTGCCTCGATTTCCGGCCACAGGCCGGACACTACATTTTTCAAAAGCCTCGAATTAACTTCTTTGGAAAACCCCGCAATCCGAAGCTTGACTCTTGGGCTGCGGCTTTCGACCCTGAACGCGCCATGACTTCATTTCAAATCATCTTCACGCCGGTGGCGGCGGCGGAACTGGCGCGGATGCCCAAGGAATTGCAGTTGCAGATCCTCGGCGATTTTCGCGGCCTGCCGCAGCAGGTGCGCGGCACGGAACTTGACCAGTTCGGCAAACTGGAGCAGGGTGCGCGGACGCTGCACCGGTTTCGTTTGGGCGATTACCGCGTTTATTTTGAACGGCACGACCTCGGCGTGCTGGTGCACCGGATTTTGAGCCGGAACACTTTGAAGGATTTCCTTTACCGGTCCGGCTTGAAAATTGCCGAGGACGAGGCGCTTCAGGAAAATCCCAAATTCTGGGAACTCATCGAATCCGCAAAAACTTCCGCAAAAACTTCCGCGAAGGCTTAGCGGCGTCCCGGCAGAGCGCCACATTTTAGAATTTCAATTGGCGGCTCCACGTTTCAGACAGTCTCTTAGAAAGCCCGGTTAG
>CAZIFP010000235.1:0-4690 GCA_964538105.1 uncultured Bifidobacteriaceae bacterium | reverse complement strand
CTTGCGCCGACGGCCCGGCCAGCCTCACATTTTCAAATCCGCCAGCGCCGGATTGTGGGCGTTGACGACTTTCCGCATCTTGGAGATGGCCGCCTTCAAGCTGCGCTGGCCGAAAAGACTGGTGCCGGCCACAAAAGTATCCGCGCCGGCGCGCGCGCATTCGGCCGCGGTCTGGTTGTTGATGCCGCCGTCCACGCTGATGCGGTAGGGCAGCTTTTTCTCCAGCCGCCACGCCTCGGCCTGCTGGATTTTCGGGAGCGTTTCGTGGATGAATTCCTGCCCGCCAAAGCCGGGATTGACGGTCATCACGAGCAGAAGATCAATTTTGTCGAGGTGCGGCTGGACGAGCGCAATCGGCGTGGGCGGATTGACGGCGAGTCCGACTTTTTTGCCGAGCGATTTGATTTTCCAGATGAGCGACGGAATCTGATCGCCCAGTTCGACGTGGATGATCATTTCGTCCGCACCGGCCTTGGCAAACGGTTCGAGCAAAATCTCCGGCTTCGAACACATGAGGTGGACGTCAAAAAAGATTTTCGTCAGCGGCCGGATGGCTTTGACGACCTGCGGCCCGAAGGAAATGTTGGGGACGAAATGTCCGTCCATGATGTCGAGGTGCAGCCAGTCGGCGCCGGCCTTGGTCGCACGCACGGCACCCTTGCCAAAATAGGCGTGGTCGGAGGCGAGCAGCGAGGGCGCGATAATCATGGCCGGAGTTTAAGCAAACCGCGCGGGTGAAGCAAAGTTGGAAGATTTCATCTGCCGTCGAGGCAGCGGCGCACGGTCAGGGCGAGGGTTTGCGGTTGGTAGGGCTTTTGGAGAAAGTTCAAATCCGGTTCCAGCTTGAAATTCTTGCCGACGATGTCCGCGCTGTAACCGCTGGTGAAGATGACCTTCAATCCAGGCCGCTCGGCGCGGAGCTTTTCGGCGAGTTCATGGCCGTTCATGTTGCCGGGCATGACGAGGTCGGTGAGCAAAAGGGAGATTTCCTTTTTGTGTTCCTGCCAGACGCCGAGCGCCTCATGGCCGCTGGAAGCCTGCCAGACTTTATATCCGTGATTTTGGAGCAGGCGGGCGACAAGTTCGCGCACGGGGCGCTCGTCCTCGACCAGCAGGATGGTTTCGGAACCGCCGCGCACTGTGATCTTGGGCGCGGCCTTGTCCTTTTCGGCTTCCACGTTCTCGACGAAAGGCATGTAAACGCGGAAGGTGGTGCCTTTGCCCAAGGTGCTCTCGACTTCAATCCAGCCCTGATGCTGTTTGACGATGCCATACACGGTGGCCAGGCCGAGGCCGGTGCCCTTGCCGATTTCCTTGGTCGTGAAAAACGGCTCGAAGATGCGCGGCAAATTTTCCGCCGGAATGCCGCAGCCGGTGTCGGATTTGCTCAAGCAAACGAACCGGCCGGCCCGCGCCTCGGGCTGGCGCTGGACGTGTGCTTCATCCACATCCACGATGGCGATGCGGATGGCCAGCTGGCCGCCGCGCGGCATCGCATCGCGCGCATTGACGGCCAGATTTAACAACACTTGTTCCATCATGCCAGCGTCGGCTTCAACCGTGGCGGGCGTTTGCGAATAATTTAATTGCAGCGACACATCTTCGCCCAGCAGCCGACCGAGCATGTCGCTCATGTTGCCGACGGTTTTGTTCATGTCCAGCCGCTTGGGCTGGATGAGCTGGCGGCGGCTGAACGCGAGCAACTGGCGGGTCAGCGCGGCGGCCCGTTCGGCGGCCAGCGTGATCTGTTTGGCGGAACGCGCCGCCGTGTCGTCAATGTCGGACATGCCGAGCAGCGAAGCGTGGCCGTGGATGACGGTGAGGATGTTGTTGAAGTCGTGCGCGACGCCGCCGGCGAGCTGGCCGATGGCCTCCATTTTTTGCGACTGGCGGAACTGCTCTTCCAGCCGCCGTTGCGCCGTGACATTGCGGAACAGGCTCAACATGAGCGGTGACCGGTGATGAACTTCGACGAACGAGTCGGTGATTTCCAGCGTCACCGTCTGGCCATTGTGCAGCACGCACGGGCGTTCGCTTTTCTGCCGGGTGACGCGGTTGAGAAATTGTTCGCGATGCTGCTTCATCAGCTCAAACGGATTTTCCGCCGCGGCATAAACAATCGTGAACGGCTGGCCCTCCAGCGCCGCCGGCTCCATCCCGACCAGCCGGCAAAAGGCGTCGTTGACGGCAATGACGACGCCGCTCTCATCCGTCAGGCTCATTCCGTCCACGGAATTTTCCCAGACGGAACGGAACAGCAATTCGGAGCTTTGCTGGGCGGACTCCGCCGAGCGGCGCTGGGTGATGTCGCGGACATGCAGGAGCAGGGCGGGTTTGCCGTTGTATTCCATGCGGCCCGCGCGCACCTCGACGGGGATGACGCGACCGTCCGCCGCGACGGTTTCGCCCTCCACCCAGGATAATTTTCCGGCGGCAAGCTTTTGAAAGTTGCGGCGGGCCTCGTCGCGATAATCCGGCGGCAGCAGGTCTTCGATGGCATTCCTGCCAGTCAATTGTCCGCGGGGCAGCCCGTGCAACAGGCAGCCGGCCTGGTTCACATCCAGGATTTTGCCGGCCAGATCCTCGACCAAAATCGCGTCCGGCGAATTTTCAAACAGGTCGTGGAAGCGCTGCTCGGTCTGGCGCAACTGGCCCTCGGCGCGGACACGTTCGAGTGCGCCGCTGCACTGGTCGGCCAGGGTCTGCAGCACTTCCAGGTCGCCTTGCACATAGGCACCGGGCGAATGGTTCTGGACAAACAGCACGCCGATGACCTGCGATCCCTTGAGGACGGGCGCGAGCATCGTCGCGGCGGAATGTTCTTTGGCCTCGGCGGCGGAGATCAATTCCGCGCCGCGTTGCACCACGCGGCGGATGAGGGTGTTGGCCGTCTTGGGCTGGAGTGCCGGGGGGATTTCCACCCGCTGACCGTCAACCGTGGTGATGTTGAGCAGCGAAAAAACCTCGTCGCGCTCGGCAAAATACAGGTCGAGCGCAAAGTCATCCCACTTGAACAGGCCGTCCGCCGCCTCGCAAATGATCATCGCCGCCTCCGGCGCGGTGGTGGCCGAACTCAACCGGTGGCTCAACTTGGAGAAAATGCTGTTGCGATGCTCCACCTGCCGCCGTTCGGTCACATCCGTGGCCATCGCGAGGGCGGCAAACCGGTTGCGAAACGCCATGGGGCTCCAGACGACTTCCACGTCCACCAGGCTGCCGTTCCGGCGCCGGTGCCGCCAGATCAGCCCGCGGTCGGCGTTGCCTTGGACGGCGGTCTTGGGCGCGGGATTTTTTTCCGGAGGCCGGAGATCCATGATGGTCATCGCCAGAAACTCCTCGCGCGTGTAGCCGTAGTGCTGGATCGTCGCCTCGTTGACCTCCAAAAATTTCAGCGTTTCCAGATCGAACACCCACATCGGATTCGGGTTGCCGTCGAAGAGCAGGCGGTATTGTTTTTCACTCTGGCGCAAGTCCTCCTCCGCCTGCCAGCGGTCGGTCACGTCGCGCGAGTTTATGACAATGGCGTTGATTTCCGGATCCGCCAGCCGGTTCTGCCCGACGGCCTCCAGATGCCGCCAGGTGCCGTCTTTGTGCTGGTAACGAAACTGAAACATGACGGGCGCATCGGACGTTGCCAGTGCGGTCTGAAATTGTTCCCGCACCTTGGGCAAATCGTCCGGGTGGACGTGAGTGAAGACGCTTTGTCCGACCATTTCTTCCGGGTCATAATCCAGGACGTTTTTCAGCGACGCGCTTTTGTAGATGATCACGCCGGCGCGATCCACCACCGTCAGGATGTCGAGCGCATTTTCCGTGAGCGTGCGGAAATATTTTTCGCGGCGGGACAGCTCCGATTCCGCCGCCCGCAGTTTCGCGCGCTCGCCGGCTTCCTGCACTGCGCGGCGGACGGCGGACGGCAGGCGGTCGGGCTGCTGCTTGAGCACATAATCCGTCGCGCCGGCCTTCAGGCTTTCAATCGCCGCCTGCTCGCCGATCGTGCCGGAAACCAGGATGAACGGCGTGTGCGGAAATTTTTTCTTGGCCAGGGCCATCGCCTCCAGGCCGGTGAACGACGGCAGATGATAATCCGAAATGATGAGGTCGAATCCACCGGCTTCCAGCGCCTGCGCGAAGGCCGTGCGGTCGCCGACCCGGCGGACGTCCGCTTCCACGCCGCCTTGCTCCAGCAACGAGCGGACCAGCTCGGCAAAGTCCGGCTCGTCTTCCAAATGCAGGATGTTCAGGCGTTGTTTTTCGCTCATGGTGTCACCGGCACGTCGGTCGGCGGACGAATTAAACCGTTAAAACAGCAAATATTGCGCCACAACACAACAACCAAACAGCCGAAAACAGCGGGTTTTCATCGTTGACAATTGTCCGCGTTTGGCTAGATTCAACGCCCTTTTACGACGCAGAACACATAATTTATGCCGAACACGAAATCAGCCGAACGCCGCATGCGCGGCAATGAACGCAAGCACCAGCACAACCGCAGCATCAAGTCCAACCTGCGCGGCGTGGAAAAAGATTTCCGCGCCCTCATCACCGCCGGCAAAAAAGACGAGGCCAAAAAAGCCCTGCCCGGCGTCCACTCCGTCCTCGACAAGGCCGTCAAGTCCGGCGTGCTCGCGCGCCCGACCGTGAACCGCAAGAAATCCCGGCTCGCCGCGGCGTTGAACTGAATTTGAGC
>CAZIFP010000234.1:0-4742 GCA_964538105.1 uncultured Bifidobacteriaceae bacterium | reverse complement strand
GAGGTTGGTCACCGTGCCGGTGGCGGTGTTGGTGAAGGCGATGGTCATGGAGGCGATGTCCGCACCCTGCGACTTGCGCAGGGTGCCCGCGTTGTTGAAATACTCGTTGCCCACGCAATATTCGCAGGTGACGGTGGCGTTGGTCTGAATATCCCACAGCGCACCGGCCAGATTGTAGATCTTGCCCAAATCAGTGTTCGTGTTGTTATACACGGCCAGATAGGCCGGCCCGGTCATCGTCACCGTGCCGCCGTTGGTCAGCACATTGTCCAGCGATACATTCCCGCTGATGTTCAGCACACCCCCGGCCGCGATGGTCAAGGGATTGCCACCCAGAGTGCCTCCCGACCAGTTGAACGATCCGCTGATGGTGACCAGATTCGACAAGACGATTGTCCCGCTGGCAAAGTTGATGGTGTCGGTGGAGGCCGGCACCCCGGCCGGAGTCCAGTTGGTTTTGTTAAACCAGTCGGTGGAAACGGAGCCGTTCCAGGTAAAGGTGGCCGCAGAGCACCACCCGGCATTCAGAAAAATTAAAAAACACAACAGGCGGGGCAGGATTCTTGCAGAAATATGCCGTATCATTCGAAACGATTGCCAAGGCCGGTCAGTCGTCATTTTCAAGGACTTCCAGTTGATGCCCCAAAATCTAAGGCTCCAGCGCCAGCGGGGTTGTAAACTTTCCTATCCCTGCCGGTATTCTACCAAAAGGAAGGTTTGTTTTACAAGAAGAATCTCTATTTACAGGGATGAATCCTGCTAAAAGAGGCCGGAACCGTTGCCCGTTCCGGCCTTGATTTCTGTCAGCCTGTGGTGGCATTCCGCAAGGAGCATCGCGCTGCAATGACCGGACATCCCGGTCGGATGTCCCCTACGTTCAATGCACCACGCAGGACATGGGCAGCGCCTATCCGACCAGCGACCATGATTAATGGCTCACTTGCATCCCACGTCATTGTATGCCGACACGGTAGAAATAAGGCCCGCTGTTCGTGGCGGTGATGTCTGTGTAACTCGTTGAGCCGGCCTGCCCGACAATGTTGCTTTGGATGGAGAAAAATGCAGGCTGCATCGTGAGGTCGGTCGCGCGTTGTAAATTATAATTCCGGTTGTTCACGCTTTGCCACGTCACCGTGATGCCCGGGGAATTATTTGTTGGAGCCGGCGGTGACATGACCAGCACGGAAGCGGGATTGGTCGGGTTCAAACCAGCGATCCATTTCTGCCAGTTGTTCATGCCGGTGCCGTCGGAATCCACATAATCCGCCGAGCCGTCGGCCGGCAAGCCATATTGCCGCAGCCATTGGATGGGGACGGGAAGTCCATAGTTCGAGCCTTGATATTCGTAAGCCCCGATGTCCACCGTGCCGCCAACGATTCGCGAATTGCCTTCGTAATCGGTGTTGTGGGTGGGAAAATTGGCCGAACCAACATAGAGGTTCAGGCCATCGTTGATGGTGGGCGAATTGGTCTGCTCATGAAAATCACCGGCCGCCTGATTCACAAACACCGGCGGATTGGTGATGCTGCGCGAGTCGTATGCAATGGCATCAGGAATCGTGCAACAATAGGCGAACTGGGCGCCATAGAAGTTGGAACCGGTCGGCGCTGAATTGTAATAGACGATGGAATCATAAGCCGGCCCTCCGAAAACACCGCCGCCTTGGGTGGTGGCCGTGTTGCCGACGACGGTGCAATTGTAAAGCGCGGCGTTATAGGCGCCGCCGCCATAGGTGCCGGTGTTTCCGGTCAGGATGCAATTAAACAAAATGCCCGAGTTGGCGCCGCCGCCTTGGCTGCCGGCATTTCCCGAGAGCGTGCAATTATAATTGGTGCATTGATAAGTCCCGCCGCCGCTCCCCCAGGTGTTCCCGCTGACAATGCAGTTGCTCAAGATGCTTTGAAATGCGCCTCCACCCATATTGGTCAGCACGGAGCAATTGAAAATCTCGCTCTGGTAGGCACCACCGCCGGGACCGCCGGAACTGACATTGCCGAGAATCGTGGAATTATAAACCACGCTCCGATAAACGCCAGCGCCACCAAAATAGGCGCGGTTGCCGGTGATGACACAGTTGGACGCCGTTCCATAATCCAATCCGCCGCCCAGCTCGCTGCCGCTGGACCAGCCATTGCTCGTGACCGTGCAATTGTAAAGGGCGGCCAGGGCCGTGGCACCGTAGCCATAGTTGTTGTTCGTGATCGTGCTGTTGTAAATCGTGCCGCCGAAAACACCGCCGCCCAGTCCGGCGGTGGTATTGGCGTTGTTGCCGACGATGAAGCAGTTGGAGATCACACCGCCCGCGGCGCACCATGCGCCGCCGCCGCTTTCCTCGTTGGTGATGTCGCCGCTGATGATTCCGCTTCCGTTTCCGTTGGTCAGCGTGAATCCCATCAGCACGGCGCTGGTCCCGACATAAACACATCGCGTTTGCGGCCCGCCGTAAATGACCGCCGCCTGTGCGCCGCCAGCGCTCAAGAGCGTAATGGCATTGGTCAACGCCACGCGGTTGGTTTCCAAGCCATAAACCACCGCGCCGCCGTTCGCATAAATGCCGTCATCGGCGATGACAAATTCGCCGGCCTGCGCCGCCGCCACGGCGTCCTGAATATTCGTCGCGGCGGTCATCCTATTGGTGTAAGGCGCGACGGGATTGGTGCTGGTCAAACTCACATAATGCACGACCCCCTGAAGCGGAGATTGATTTTCATAACAGCCCATGTCCACGGCGGCACCAACAATGCGCGGGTTGCCATCCAAATCCGTGCTGCCGGTGACGAGGGCACTGTTGCCGGCATCAACGCAGCGCGACCACGCGTTCAGGTGATAATCGCCTCCCGGATTTACAAAACCGGGGGCGTTGCTGATGCTGCCGTTCGGTGTCGAGGAATTGCCGTTGCCAAGCGGCGTGCAGGAGTTCGTCAGACGGCATTGATAACAATCCGCATAAAGGCCGTTCACATTGTAATAGATGATGCTGTTGTTGAGCGTGCAGCCGTTCGCCGCGCCCAGTCCGCCTGAAAAATTTCCGGCAATCGTGCAGTTGTTCAGCGTGCTCAAGTATGCCGCGCTGCCGCCGTATTGGGCGCTGTTGGTGGCAAACCCGTTTCCCGTGAGCAGGCTGTTATCAACGATGCAATTGCCGACACCGCTGCCATTGCCCGCGATGTTGCTGATGATGATGCAGCCGGACAGCGTGCCTCTCAACGTTCCGCCGCCGCCGCCATAAGCGCCGCCGCCCGTGCCATTCATCACCATGTTTCCGCTGAAGATGCAATTGTTGGCGACACTGCCGGCGCCGATGTAGGCTCCGCCACCCTGAAAGTAGCACACATTCCCGGCGATGATGCAATTGCTGACGCTGCAACTGGTCTCGGTCAATACACCACCGCCGATGTCGCCACTGCCTGAAGTCTGCGTCGCGCCATTCGTCAACGTAAAGCCGGACAGCGTGGAAAATTCCGACAAATAAACGCAGCGGACGGCGCTGTTCCCGTTCGTCGTGCCGGGCACTTGATACCCCACAATGGTCGTGACTGCCGGGCCGTTCACGCTTTGCACCGTCACGCTGGCAGCCACATGAACACGGTTTGAGCCGTTGAATGATGAGCCGCCGTATTGATAAATGCCGTTGGTGACCAGAACCGTGTCGCCGGCGCCGGCGTAAGAAGCTGCGTCCTGAATGTTTGTCGCCGCCGTCGCCCATGTCTCGTAAGGCACAATGGGGTTCGTGCTGTTCATATCCACATAGCGCGTCGCCGCGGAGACGGAGAAATGGAAGGACACCAGTATCGCAATGGCCGGTTGCAGACGGGGAAGTTTCATGGAGTTGTCCTGATGTGAGTATAAAGATTATGACCATCTTCAATGATTTTGTCAATGTTTTGGCAACGCGTTCGTGCCTGCCAAAACAAAAAGAGGCCGGAACAGTTGCCCGTTCCGGCCTTTGATTTCTGTCAGCCTGGTAGGGACATCCCGCTGGGATGTCCGGACGGCGCAGCGCGCCGTCCCTACCGCAAGGTGGCCCTGACGCAGTCAGTCCACGATGCTGGAGCTGGGGACAGACCACGGGCTTTCGCCGGTGCTGCCGCCCAACGCCCGTGCCCGCAAGTTTCTTGTCACCGCTTTGGCCTTTCCTCCCTCCTATGCGGCGTTATGATTACAACCGAGATAAAATCCGTCATGGAATTCAGTGATGCAGAATTGGTGTCCCAGAGCCTGACCGGCAGCCGCGAGGCCTTCGGCCGGATCGTGGAACAATATCAATCGCTGATTTGCTCCCTGGCTTACAGTGCCACGGGCAGCCTGACCCAGAGCGAGGATGTGGCGCAGGAGACGTTTGTTGTTGCCTGGAAACAACTGCGGCAACTGCGCGAGCCGGAGAAGCTGCGGTCGTGGTTGTGCAGCATCGCGCGCTCGGTCATCAGCAGCACCACCCGGCGGCACACCCGCCAGCCGGCGCATGGCGCCGAGATGCTGGACACCGTTCATGAAACGCCCGCGCCCGAACCCATTCCCTCCGAGCGCGCCATCAACCGCGAGGAGGAGGCGATCCTCTGGCGTTCGCTCGAACAGATCCCGGAGGTTTATCGCGAGCCGCTGGTGCTTTTCTACCGCGAACAACAGTCGGTGGCAGGCGTGGCGGAGAAACTGGAATTGAGCGAGGATGCGGTGAAGCAGCGATTATCACGCGGACGCAAGCTGCTGACGGAGGAGGTGACGGCCTTTGTCGAAGGAACGC
>CAZIFP010000233.1:0-4772 GCA_964538105.1 uncultured Bifidobacteriaceae bacterium | reverse complement strand
AACTCCGCCAGTTCCTGCACGGCTTCCTGATTTTTCACCTCGGCAAACTGCCGCGCGGGCGCGCGGCAGCCGTGGCTGAAACCGGAAGTGTTGCCGGTCGTTGAGGCTCGCATGGAAACCAATGTTTCAGGCAAGGTGACGGTTGCGGTATTGAGTGACATCCATTACGCCGGCGTTGCCGAGCGAGCACGAGGAAATGACTACGAGTTGCGAGCGATCACCAATCCCCTGCTCCGCGCGTTCACCCGGACCTTCCGCCACTTCGTCTGGATGCGTAACCCGCTGAACCAGGGCGCGCAACTGGACCGCTTCCTGGCAGAGATTGGGCCGGCCGATTTCGTGGTGGCCAACGGCGATTATTCCTGCGACAGCGGCTTTGTGGGCGTGAGCGACGACGCGGCGTTTGAAAGCGCGCAGGAATGTCTTGGCAAACTGCGCGACCGGTTCGGCAACCGCGCGCACTTCACCTTCGGCGATCACGAAATCGGCAAACTCTCGCTCATCGGCGGCAACGGCGGGATGCGACTGGCCAGTTGGCAGCGCGCCACGGAATCGCTCGGGCTAAAACCATTCTGGCAAGTGCTGATCGGAAATTATGTGCTGATGGGTGTCGCATCGCCGCTGATTGCTTTGCCCGCGAATCAACCGGACGCCTTGCCCGAGGAATGGCCGGAATGGTTGAAATTGCGCGACGCGCATCTGGCCGAAATCCGCGCCGCGTTCGACTCCTTGAAACTAGAACAGCGCGTCTTACTGTTTTGCCACGATCCGACCGCCCTGCCGTTTTTGTGGCGCGAAGAATCCGTGCGCCGCCGGCTGCCGCAAATTGAGCAAACCATCATCGGCCATTTGCATACGCGCGTGATTTTATGGAAAAGCTGGATGTTGTCCGGCATTCCGCCAGTCCGGTTTCTCGGCAATTCGGTGCGCCGGTTCACCTCCGCGCTGCACGAGGCGCATCACTGGTGGCCGTTCAAGGTGCGGCTGTGCCCGGCGCTGTCCGGCATCGAACTGTTGAACGACGGCGGTTATTACACGGTGGAAATTGACCCGGCGGCAAAACAACCGGCGGAATTCACTTTTCACCCGCTGCCCAGGAAAAAACTTAACCAACATTACCGGCCGCCACGAGCTTGAGCACTGCATCTACAGCCTCATCAATTTTCACAGACTGCAAGGCACCATTGCGCGGCTTCAATTCCACTTCGCCTTTGGCCAGGGATTTTTCGCCGATGCCAAGGCGGATGGGAAAACCAACCAGTTCCGAGTCCTTGAACTTCACGCCGGGCCGTTCGTCGCGGTCGTCGAGAATCACGTCCACGCCTTTCGCTGTCAGTTCCGCGTAAATTTTCTCCGCCAGCTTCATCGTCTCGCTCTCCGGCGTGATGCCCAGCGGCGTGATGCACACCTGATACGGCGCGACGCTCAACGGCCAGATAACGCCGTCCTTGTCGTTGCCCTGCTCGATGATCGCCTGCAACGTGCGCGTGACGCCGATGCCGTAACAGCCCATCACGCTCGGTTTGCGCGAGCCGTCCGCGTCGAGGAATGTAGCATTCAACTTCTCACTGTATTTCGTGCCCAGCTTGAAGACGTGGCCAACTTCGATCGCGCGACGGATCTTCAACGGTTTGGCGCACTTCACGCACGGTTCGCCGGCGGTGACGGTGCGCAGGTCGAACCACGTCGTCACTTTGATGTCGCGCTCGATGGAAACATTTTTGAAATGGAAACCATCTTCGTTCGCGCCGGTGGTCATGTCGTTCGCACCGCGCAACCGCTCGTCAGCGAGAACCTTTACCTCTGCCGGCACTTTCACCACCGCGCCGAGCGAACCGGGCTTGGCGCCGAGCAGCGGCAAAATCTCTTCCGACGTGGCCGGACGCGCCGCCACCGCACCGGTCTTTGCCATCAGCTTGGTTTCATTCAACTGGTCGTCGCCGCGAATCAGAATGATGATCGGCTTGCTGTCGGCGATATACACGAGCGTCTTGATCTGGCGATTGGCCGGAACTTTGTAAGGCTCCTTGCTCAACGCCTCAATGGTCACGACGCCGGGCGTGACGAACTTCACCGGCATCGCGCCCATCTCGCGCGCCGCCGTCTTGGGAATGCCGCTGGTCGCCTTTTCAATGTTCGCCGCGTAACCGCATTCCTCGCAGAACGCCACTTCGTTTTCTCCTGTCTCGGCGGGCACCATGAATTCGTGCGAATAGTTGCCGCCGATGACGCCGGTGTCGGCCTCGACGGGAAACGCCTTCAGGCCGCAGCGCGCGAAGATGCGCGTGTAGGCATCATACATTTTCTTATAGCTGGCCATCGCGTTCTCGTCGGTGGTGTCGAACGAATACGCGTCCTTCATGATGAATTCCTTGGCGCGCATCAGGCCGAAGCGCGGGCGGATCTCGTCGCGGAACTTCAGGCTGATCTGGTAAAAATTCTTGGGCAACTGGCGGTAGGAATTGATCTCGTTCGCCGCCAGCGTGGTGATGACCTCTTCCGCCGTTGGACTCAAAACCCATTCGCGATTGCCGCTGTCCTTCAACTTGAATAGCACATTGCTCGCGGTTTCGTATCGGCCGCTCTGCTGCCAGATTTCCGGCGGCTGGAGCGCGGGCATCAAAACTTCAATCGCGCCCGCGCGGTCCATTTCCTCACGAACTATTTGCTCGACTTTGCGTAATGCGCGGAGTCCAAGCGGAAGAAAAGTATAAACGCCGCCGGCAAGCTTGCGGATCAGTCCGGCACGCAATAAAAGTTTGTGCGAAACAATTTCCGCGTCAGACGGAGCTTCGCGGAGAGTCGGAATTAATGTTTTGGTCCAATACATGCGGCGGAAAGATTAACCACAAAGACACCAAGACACGAAGATTTTTCTACTTCACCGAGTTCGTCAGCGGCGCGAGTCCCTGGATCCGCACTTCCAGCTTGTCGCCGCTCTGGATGGGGCCGACGCCGCTGGGCGTGCCGGTGAGAATCACGTCGCCGGGCAGCAGCGTCATGTTCGTGGAGATGAAGCTGACGAGTTCGTGCGGCTTGAAGATGAGCTGCTTGGTGTTCGAGTTCTGGCGGAGCTGGCCGTTTTGAAACTGCTGGATGTTGAGTTCGGCGGGATCCAACATTGTCTCCACCAGCGGGCCGAGCGGCGTGAAGGTGTCGAACGATTTGCAGCGCGCCCACTGGCCGTCGGACTTCTGGATGTGCCGGTCGCTGATGTCCTGCGCGGCGGTGTAGCCGAAAATATAGCGCGAAGCCTGCGTCGGCGACACGCTGCGGATCTTGCGCCCGATGACGATGGCGAGTTCCGCCTCAAAATCCGTGCGATGCTGCGGAAAGGGAATTTCAATCTTCCCGCCGTCCGGCAGCAGCGACGTGGTGGCCTTGAACCAGATGAGCGGTTCCTTGGGCAGTTCACGGCCCATCTCGCGCGCATGGTCGCGGTAATTGACGCCGACGGCGATGATCTTGCTGGGCAGCACCGGCACCAGCGTGCGGATGCCCTTGCGCGGCGTGGCCTTGCGGTCGAACGACGGCGCGCCGAAAACGTCCCCGCGCAGGCGGAACAATTCCCCTTCCACCACTTTCGCGTAGAAAATTTCGGTGCCCTTCTGAAATCGTCCGATGGCTGCCATTGACCGTGGCAGGCTACAAACGCCGCCAATTCATCGCAAGAACGAAAGCCCGCCGCTTGCCGAAACGGAATTTTCCAGTTACATTGCCCGCGTGAACGGGCTGACGAAACAGGAACAGACTGTTCTGATCCTCGTCCTCGGATTGCTGCTGGTGGGCTGGGCAGTGAAATACTACCGCACCGCGCATCCGCCGGCGCCCATCGTCCAGACCGCCGCACCTTGATATGCATGAAGTGAATTTCGACGAAGCGCTGGAGCAGATCCTCGCGCGCGACCCGCGCTTCCAGCGCGACGCCTACCATTTTGTCCGCGAATCGCTCGACTACACGCAGAAGCTCATCAGCAAGGAAAACCGCGGCAACGTCCGCCACATCACCGGCCAGGAACTGCTCGACGGCATCCGGCAGTTCGCGCTCCAGCAGTTCGGCCCGATGGTTGTGACCGTGCTGGAGGAATGGGGCGTGAAAAACTGCCGCGACTTCGGCGACATCGTCTTCAACATGGTCGAGGCCAGCCTGCTCGCCAAGACCGAGAAGGACACGCGCGACGATTTCAACAACGGCTACGATTTCACCGACGCCTTCCGCAAACCGTTCTGGCCGGCCGGCCGGTTGCAGGCCGAAGCCAAGCCTGTGACCAATTGAAATTTTTCCCGCCGCCACCCCCAGCGCCATTCGGCGCGACAAATTTGTAGATTCAATGCCGAAGAATTGAAAGCTCCGTTCAGGAGCGACATCTAATCCCGCTGCGACCCATTAACCGGTTGACGCCTGCACCCGTTTTTTGCATAAAATTCACCAATGCAACTGGAGACCTTCCAGGTGTTTTACGATCTGGCCCAAACCCACAGCCTTACCGCCACCGCCCGCCACTTGCACCTCACCCGCAAGGCGGCCCGCCGACAGCTTGCGTTGCTGGAACGCGAGTTGCAGACCGGGCTGGCCGACTGCCGCCGCACAAAAATCCGGCTCACCCCGGAGGGCCGGGTCTGCCGCCACTATGGCGCACAGATGGTCGCCACCCTGCGCCGGCTGGACGTGGCCTTGCAGCAGGCCCGCGAACTGGCCGCCAACGAATTCCACCTGGCCGTCTGTTTCGCCATCGGTTTCCATCAACTGCCCGCCCGGCTTCGCGAATTCC
>CAZIFP010000232.1:2332-4781 GCA_964538105.1 uncultured Bifidobacteriaceae bacterium | reverse complement strand
TTCTTGATCAGCTCCAGGCCCGTCACGATGGGCATGTGGTTGTCGGTGATCAGCAGGTCGTAAGGCTTGGTGTTTAACGCATGCCAGGCTTCAACCCCGTCTTCGGCGGCGTCTACATGATAGCCGGATTCCGCCAGCACCTCGGTGTTAAGTCGGCGGATGTCGGGATCGTCCTCCACCACGAGGATGCGCCGGGGCGGATTGGCCGGGCATTCCGGCGCGGCACTGGCCGGCGCTCCCGTTTGCGAAATTTTATTAGTTTCCATAACATCACTATAAGCTGTGAACCCTGCCGGTGCCATGGGGTGTTTTCCCCATGTTCGCGAAGCGGGCTAATTCTGCTTCTTTTTGGGCGCTGACGAGGTGCTGTTTTCCTTCACGACGGCAATCATCGCATCCATCCCTTCCTTGATCTCGTTGACCTGGGGATGCACTTCCTTGATGAGATCATGTTCCACCTTGGACAACTTTTCGATGCGTTTGCCCTGCTCGCGAAGCTGGTCCAGCAGGGCGTTTTGTTTGATGGAAAGCCGGTGCATCCACCAAAAGCAGATTCCCCAGCAGATGGTTCCCGCCAGGGTCATCCAGAAGGCGAGGCCGTTTTCATTCATAACCAATCTGACAGGAACGATTTTCCGCACAGACGGTGAGATTCAAAGGAGCCCGGTTCATGGGCGGGTGCGATTTTAAGTGCTTTCCTGCCGGCCGGCTTGATTTGCTTGATCGAGTTCTGCTTCGGCAATGCCTTCATCCACCAGTCTTTCATTGTCACTTCGGCCTTCCTCATCTTCATCGGCGCTGGGAGCAACGGGCACTTTGTGGCCGGGCGATCCCGGCACCGGATTCCAGCGATCAGACTCGGGCGCGGCATCAAGCACGGTTTCTTTTGCGTCCATGCCCGGTTCACCCGTCAATTCCCGCTTGGCCTGCTCCCAATCTGATTTCGACACCTCCTGCGCCAGGCGACCGTCGATGAACGCCAGTTCAACCGCCCGCTCGCGCACCATTTTTTTGGTGACGGTGCCGATGCCTTGGGAATTCTCGGTCAAGGCACCCTGCTTCAGTGGATTCGTGTTCATGGGTCAAAAATTACGGGCATGATTTGTTTGATCGTTATGCGACGTTTTCATTTCACGCGTGCCGCGATCCTCCCGCGTGTCGCGGGACTTGGAAAAGATGTGGTCGCGCTTTTTGGTTTTCGCCGCCGTCTTCGGATCCGGCCGCAAGGTGTGAGGGGTTTGCGGGAAGACCGGCGTTTCCACGACGAATTTGGCGATGAGCTTTTTCATGATTTATTTCGCCGCCTGCGAATGGGCTTCGACAAACCACAGCCACTTGTCAATGCTGCGCGAAATCTCGGTGAACAGATCCGCCGTGCCGGCGTCGTCCAGTTCGGCCGCATCATCAATGGTGTTGCGGACTTCCTGGCCGAAGGTGGACAGCGCGCGGGCCACGGCCTCGACATGCGCCATGCCCTCGGAAATCTCCGGTGAATATTCGGTGAGCCGTGTGCGGGCCGCCGCCGTGCGCACCGTGCCTTCGGCCACGCCGCCGAGCTGGACGATGCGTTCGGCAATCTGGTCCACATGGCCCTCCACCGCCCCGGCCACCTTGTCAAACAGTTCATGCAGGCCGATGAAGCTGGGTCCTTTCACGTTCCAATGCGCCTGTTTCATCTGCAGTTGCAGATCCACGGCGGATGCCAGCCGCTGGTTCATCAGCGCGTTCAGTTCCATCCGGTTTTCCTTGGAGATGTCGTTTTCGGTCTCATACATTTTAGGCGCTTCCGCGCGCGAGCCATTCATGGTGATCATATAAGTGCGATACTTTTATTTTGGTTGTTGTTTTGGAAAATATTTTATGTCTTGTTGTGAAAACCGTGATGGCGCGTCTTGTCGCGTTCCGCGATCAAATCCGCCTCCGCCTTCAGCCAGTGCTGCACCTCGTGGCCTGGCCGTGAACCCTGGTTCACATAGCTGAAGTAGGCCCGTCTCGCCACTTCGTCCGGCACCGGCGTGAAATTAATTTCGTCAGGGCTTGGTGCCGCCGCCGGAGCGGGCCGGGGTGCGATGTCCGATGTTGGATTTTGATTCTGGGGATATTTATTATGTTTCATGAATGGAGAATAAACCCGGCAATACCGCATCCGCCATGGGGTCTTCACCCCATTTTGAGGATTGTTAAATTCGATCAGGACTGACTGGCCACCAGCTTAATTATTTGTCAGGATCACCTTCAAAGCGTGTTCCCTGCCTGCATTGCCGAAGGTGTCGTAGGCTTTAAGGATGTCATCCAGCGTGAAGTGATGGGTGATGAGTTGCTTTGGCTGGAGTTTGCCGGCCATGACCGTCTTGAGCAACAACGGCGTGGTGACCGCGTCCACCAGCCGCGTGGTGATGGTGACGTTTTGCGACCAGAGTTTTTCCAGGTGCAACGTCACGCTCTTCCC
>CAZIFP010000232.1:0-2232 GCA_964538105.1 uncultured Bifidobacteriaceae bacterium | reverse complement strand
TCGTCGGCACCTTTGGGAATGAGATAAAGACTCGTGTCGGCAAACGGAATCCGCACGAACTCCGCCTGGGTGCCATCAATGGTGTTGCCCAGAATCCAACCGCCGGATTCGCAGTGCGAGGGCATGCCGCGCCGGCAATACTCACACTTCCCGCAGGCCGTAATGCATGAGATCAGGACGCGGTCGCCTTTTCGAAAACGGCTGACACCGGTGCCAGCTTCCTCGATGACACCAATTCCTTCATGGCCGAGGATGCGGCCGGCGGCGACCGTGGGCAGGTCGCCCTTGAGAATGTGCAGATCGGTGCCGCAGATGGTGGTCTTGACCATCCGCACGACGGCGTCGGTGGCGTCGCGCAACGCGGGCCGGGGCATGTCTTCCAGTTGTTTTTTTCCGGGACCGCGATAGACGAGGGCTTTCATGGGGCCAGGACCTCCGCGATGACTTCCTTGAAGGAGCTGGTTTCCGGCACCGGCGCCAAAACATTGGCCGGGCTGCGTTCGATCTCGTCCGTGTTCATTTTCACAAAAACCTTGGAGGAGTCGTAGCTGATCTCAGTCATTTTGCTGACGGGAATCCGCACCTCCTTGCCGGTGAACCGATGGCCGACCTTGATGACCAGTTCGCCAATCGCCCAGCTTTTGTTGTCCATCAAAAAATCGCAGACGTGGCCGACAATGCCGTCGGTGGCCTGAAGATGATAACCGTTCACGCCCTGCGTGCTGCGCAAATGCGAGTCGGTGCGTTCGGCCTTGGGACCGGTCGCGGCGGGCGGTTGGACGGAGGCAAACTTGGGCGGCAGTTCCAAAACCGGAAAGTCGCGCATCCCGCCCCACAGCCCGTCGCCTTCCCAATAACAAGGCCAGCCGTAGTAGCGGTGATATTGCTCCTCGTATTGGCGCGACACCGGCTTGTGCGTCTCAATGGCCGGACTGTCCTCGATCTGTTTCCGGGTCAGGTTCACACACAGCAGTTTTTCGCCATGATGCAGTCCGCCGAAGGCATGGGGCGAGAGCAGCACCTGCCGTCCCGGCAGCCAGTTGCCCGTATCCGCGACGACGTAGCGCACAGCCCAGGTCCGGTCATTGAAATAAAAGTCCTTCACCTGGCCGAGGTCGCCATCCAACGCTCCGAGTTTATTTCCGTAGAGTTGTTTGATGCTTTGTAACATAAGATGAGTGTAGGCCTGCCACTCTTCCATCCGCCATGGGGTGTTCACCCCATGGATATGGCGGCAGCGAGATGCGACATTGACGGTAATGAAGTTCAATGTCCGCAACGTAACGCCCATCTTGAAGCAAATCACCGTCCTGCTGGCCGACGACAACGGGGTCGTGCGCAAGGAATATCGAAAGATACTGGAACTGGAAGACGACCTGGAAGTGGTCGGCGAGGCGAAGAACGGCCATGAGGCGGTCGCCCTGGCCAAAAAACTTCACCCCGCCCTGGTGTTGATGGATGTGACCATGCCGCTGCTCAATGGTCTGCAGGCCACCTGCCAGATCCTTAAGGCCGTCCCCGCCACCAGGGTGCTCATGCTTTCGGCGCACAGCGACGAGGCGTATATCATCGAGGCGGTCAAATCCGGCGCGAGCGGCTATCTCATCAAACAAACCTCCGCCGGCGATGTCTGCGCGGCCATCCGGTCAGTCCACAAGGGGAAGACTTTTTTCAGCTCCTCCATTCCCAAACGTCTGCACCAGCTAAATTAAAAACCGGGAATCGCCCGTGTCCTTGAGAGTCCGCGCGAAGGTTTCTGGATTGCGCGGAGATAATGGCAATCTGTGCCAGCCAGCTTAATCCGCCAGGAGAGTTGACCATGCAAAGAAACGTGACCAGATGGTTTCCGATGGTCTCCCGGGTGGCCGGAAACCGGCCACCCAAAAGACGGGTTTGTAACGGCTGCCCGTCAAACCAGGGAGCTGGCCGCTTTTTCAGCCGCCTTTTCCTTCTGGTCTGAACATTTGGCATCCTTTTTCGAATCGCAACTGGATGTCTTTTCATGGGTCGGCACTTCGCGGCCCATGCGCACTTCCGTGGCGGGCTTGGTCTTGTCGCAGCATTTATCGTCGTGTGATGTATTCATATTTTTTGGTTGATGTTGTTTGTTTACTGGCGGTTCAAGATATCAGCCGGCTGCATGGTTCCTATGGGGTCTTCACCCCAGAACATTTTTGCCGCCACATTGACGCCGTCCCCGCCCTGCCCTAATCTCCGGCATGGCCAAGAAAG
>CAZIFP010000231.1:0-4819 GCA_964538105.1 uncultured Bifidobacteriaceae bacterium | reverse complement strand
GCTGTTCACGCCGCCGCTGTCGGCGGGCGCGCTTTACGGCATCACGCGGCAGACGGTGATCGAGCTGGCCGAGGCCGCCGGCATAAAAGTTTCCGAGCCGAATTTGACGCGCTACGATTTGTTCAACGCGGACGAATGTTTTCTCACCGGCACCGGCGCGGAGCTGATTCCGGTGGTGAAGATTGACGGTCGCGTCATCGGCACCGGCAGGCCGGGCAAGCTCACGCGCAAGCTGGAGGAAAAATACCACGCCTTGACGAACGCCTCCGGCGAGCCGATATACTGATTATGCAATGCTCCGTCTGCAAAGAAAAACCGGCGACCGTCTTTCTCACGCACATCGAGAATGACAAGATGCACAAGGTGAACCTGTGCGAGGATTGCGCCAAGAAAAAGGGCGTGGATAATCCGACGACCTTCTCGCTCGCGGACGCCGACCTGCTGCTCGGCCTCGGCGCGGCGCAGGAAGTCGCGCAGACCGCCGGCGGCGCGGATTTGAAATGTCCGCGCTGCGGCTTTTCGCAGGCGGATTTCAAGAAGTCCGGCCGGCTCGGCTGCCCGGAATGCTACCAGGTTTTCGCCGAAGGACTGGCCGGCCTGCTCAAGACCATGCACAAGGGCACGCGGCACACCGGCAAGACGCCGGAAGCGCTCCGCCAGTCGCGCGATAACGCGGAACGGCTCAAGCTGCTGAATAAAAAACTGGCCAAAGCCATCGAGTCGGAAGATTTCGAGCAGGCCGCCAAGGTGCGCGATGAGCTGAAGGCACTGATGTCGCCCGCCACCGAACCGGCGAAGAAATAATTTTGAAAATGGACCTCTACGAATTTCTGATCACGCCAGCGGAGACGACGCGGCTGCATGGCCCGCACGACCGCATCGTGATGTCGAGCCGCGTGCGGTTGGCGCGCAATTTGAAGGACGCCGCGTTTCCCGGCTGGGCGAAAAAGCCGGAACGCATCAAGATCATGGAGACCATCCGGCCCGCCGTCGAAAGTTTGCCGGAAATGAAAGACGCCTTTTCCGAGGTGATGGACAATCTCGGCGCGCTCGATAAACAAATTTTGGTGGAGCGGCATCTCATCAGCCGCGAACACGCCGCGAAAAGTTCCGGCAGCGGCCTCGTCCTGAACCGCGAGGAAACTTTTTGCGTGATGATCAACGAGGAGGATCATCTACGGATGCAGGCGTTGCGGCCCGGCCTGCAATTGCGCGAGGCGTGGAGCGCGATTGATAAATTTGATTCCGCCCTGGAAAAGAAGCTCGATTACGCTTTCAACAACGATCTGGGTTATTTGACCGCGTGCCCGACGAATCTTGGCACCGGCATCCGCGTCAGCGCGATGCTGCATCTGCCCGGACTCGTGCTGGCCGAGCAGATCAATCCCATCATCCAATCCGTCAACAAGCTCGGCCTCGCGGTGCGCGGGCTTTACGGCGAAGGCACGGAGGCACTCGGAAATGTTTTCCAGGTTTCAAACCAGATGACGCTCGGCGAAACCGAGACGACTATTGTTGAGCGACTGGACAAGGTGCTGTTGCAGATCATTGAGCACGAGGAAAACGCGCGGCAGACGTTGCTGGAGAAAAAACCCAAGGTCGTCTTCAACCACATCGGCCGCGCCTACGGTATCCTGGCGAACGCGCACAGCATTTCGTCGAAGGAAACGATGAACCTGCTCTCGCTGATGCGGCTGGGCGTGGATCTGGGATTGTTTCCCGAAGTGAACCGTTCGCTCGTGGACGAGCTGTTCATCGTCACGCAGCCGGCGCATTTGCAGAAACAGTTTTCCGACAAGCTCACCGCCGAGGAACGCGATCTGCTGCGTTCCGACATGGTGCGCGAACGGTTGAAAAATGTCAGCCGGCCCAGCGTGAAACCGCCGAAGCCGGAAAATTAAAATCTTTTCCTGTTGTTGATAAACCGCCTTCCTGGCGCGTTTCGAACCGTCCCGGCGCCGGCCATGCCTGGCCTGTCGTCGGCAAAAGCGGCTTCGCCTTTCCCGCCGGCGGACCCGCCGTCCAAAAAAGCGAGGTCGCCGTTGAGAAAAGCTGACCCGCCGTCGCCGCAGGCGGCCCCGCCGACGCCAACTCTGGATCCGCCTTCGGCACCGGCGAGCCTGCCTTTCAAAAAAGCTGACTGGCTTTTTCCAAAGGCGACCCCGCCTGCGCCACAGGCTGACCTGCTTTTGCAAAAAGCGGACCCGCCGTCTGGAAAAGCCGACCCGCCTTTACAAAAAGCGGACCCGCTTTTTGAAAAAGCAGGTCCAGTGTAAGCTCCGGCAGAACGACTTGTGAAAAATAGCCCTTATTTTGTGGCCGTTACCGGCGGAGTGGGCGAAGGGTTGGTGTGGGTGGTCGTGGCATTGAGGTGTTTGCGGTAATTCAAGGCCTGTTTGCCTTCCGGAGTGCTTTTGCCTAGCGCGCCCGCGATGGCGTCCACCTCGCTGCTGAAACTGGCATAATTAGCCGCCGCGCTGTTGGCAAACGCCTGCTGCGCGGTCATCAAATCCGTCTTCTTCTGGTCGCGGATGTCTTTCTTGCCGGACAGGTCGTCGCGGATGGTGGTCAGGTCACTCTGCAAATCTTCAGTAATATCTCAATAACTTTGCTGAAATGCTCCTTGGTGAGAATGCTTGCAAAGAAGAATTCCATGACTTGCGTAAG
The DNA here is from genome assembly GCA_964538105.1 of uncultured Bifidobacteriaceae bacterium. Taxonomy (GTDB): domain Bacteria; phylum Verrucomicrobiota; class Verrucomicrobiia; order Limisphaerales; family UBA11358; genus UBA11358. The sequence continues at coordinate 2,152 of CAZIFP010000231.1, read as the reverse complement.
AATTGCTTCCTCATTCTTAAATATGAAATCCCGGTTCATGATGAAATGCTAACGATGGCCTAACCCAGCATCGCAAGAAACTCCTTTTCGTCACAAATCTTCACGCCCAGTTCCTGCGCCCTGTCGAGTTTGGAACCGGCTTCGGCTCCGGCCAGCACGAAATCCGTTTTCTTGCTCACGCTCCCGGTCACTTTACCGCCGGCGGCTTCAATCTTCGCCGTGGCCTCCTCGCGCGTCAGCGAGGGCAGGGTGCCGGTTAGCACAAAAGTTTTGCCTGCAAACACGCCTTTCGCCGTCGCGGCAATGGCGGCTTTCTCGCTGTGCGGCTTGATGTCGAGTTGACGGATGCGGGCGAGGACTTTCTTTCCGGCGGGAGAAGCGAAATAATCCAGCACGCTCGCCGCCGCCACCGGGCCCACTTCCACCAGCTTCGCTTTCAAGCCGCCTGCTTCCAATCGTGATTCAATTTCGGTAATCTGCGCCTTGAGTTCCGCATCGCGTTTCTCGCGTTTCGCTTTTTCCGTTTCATCCTTCGGCGGATTTTTGCGCGAGCGCGGGCTGATTTCGGCGCGTTCGCTCTCCTTCGCGCCGAGGTCGCGGATGTCGCGCAGGACTTCTGACTTGGCGAGTGCCTCCAGCGAATCGTGTGTGGCGGCAAGCTGCTTGGCGGTGGCTTCGCCCACGTCGGCAATCGCCAGCGCGTGAATCCAGCGGGAGAGCGGCGCGGTCTTGGCGCGCTGGAGGGCGTCGAGAATCTTCGTGGCGTTCTTTTCGCCGAACACGCGCGGCTCATCGTCCGTGCCGAGATTCAGTTTGCCGAGCACTTCCAGTTTCAAGTCGAACAAATCGAGCGGCTCTTTGACGAGGCCGCGCTCAACGAGCTTCTCCGCAACGATGTCGCCGAGCGATTCGAGGTCGAGCGCCTTGCGCTGCGCAAAATATTCCACACGCCGCGTGAGCTGCGCCGGACAGCCCGCGATGTTCTGGCACCGCCACGCGACTTTGTCAGCATCGCCTGCGGAAACCTTCTCCTTTGCAATTGGGCCTTTGCAAACAGGACATTTTCCTTCGACGAAATCAAACAGATCAAATTCCTTCGCGCCGGGCGGACGTTTGGTTTTCACCACCTCGAAAATTTCCGGGATGACCATGCCGGCCTTGCGGACGACCACGGTGTCGCCAATGCGGATATCCTTGCGGCGGATTTCGTCCTCGTTGTGGAGCGTCGCGCGCGCGACGGTGGAGCCTTGCACGAAAACCGGTTCCAGTTCCGCAACCGGCGTGAGCACGCCGGTGCGCCCGACTTGCACGGTGATGGCCTTCAAAACTGTTTCCGCCGGCGTGATCCATGGCACGGGTTTGTGGACAATGGCGTAACCCGGCGCGCGGCTGCGTCCGGGAACACGCGGCCAGTCAGCGAGCGTGTTCACCTTGAGCACGATGCCGTCAATCTCGTAAGGCAACTGCCGGCGCAAATCTTTTTCCTCATCGTAATGTGCGACGATCTTATCGCGATAAATCTTCAACACCTCTTCGATGCCGTTACAAACCCACCAAAGCTTTTGAGTGGGCAGACCAAACTTGGCGAGCGATTCGAGCATTTCCGAATGCGTCTTGAACTCGATGCCATCCACCGCGCCGGTGGCGTAAAACACGGCGCGAATCGGTCGTTGCGCGACGAGTTTCGGATCGAGTTGTTTGAGCGTGCCGGCGGTGCCGTTGCGGGCGTTGGGAAACGGTTTTTCACCTTCGGCAGCAAACCTCGCGTTGAGTGCGTCGAAGTCTTTGATGGAAATGTAAGCCTCGCCGCGCACTTCCAGCAGCGCTGGCGGATTTTTCAAGTTCAATTCCAGCGGTATGCCGCGAACCGTTTTGAGATTGGCGGTGATGTCGTCGCCTTCCGTGCCGTCGCCGCGCGTCACGCCGAGCGCCAGCTTGCCATGGCGGTAGTGAAGGCTGATGGACACGCCATCCACCTTCGGCTCGATGATGTATTGGATTGTGTCGCGGCCCAGATGTTTTCGAATCGTCGCATCGAATGCGCGGAGTTCGGCAAGCGTGTTTTCATCCTGCGCGCGATTGCGTTTATCGCGGTCGGGTTCCTCGTCCTTGGTCGGATGATCGCTGGCCTCGACCTTGTCGAGCGAAAGCA
>CAZIFP010000230.1:0-4824 GCA_964538105.1 uncultured Bifidobacteriaceae bacterium | reverse complement strand
AATTCAAAGTTGAGGGCGGCTGGCGGAAAAAATCAATGGAGAAGTTTTGAAACCCGGCCATCCTCAACCAACCACTCTCAACTGCTTTTATTCCCTTTGCCACTGGAGCAATCCAGCACGCAATAAACCGGACGATGGCGATACGGCCAGGCGTAATGATAAAGAATATCTGGCCACCCATCGTCCGGTCACTTCTTGCGCCGAACCACGAGGCCGGAGGGCGCCGGCAGCGGCGGCTTAACGGTTCAGCTCGTAATTCAAAACCGAAAGGCAGTAGATTGCCGCCGTCTCGACGCGCAAAACCAGCCGGCCCAGCGAAACCGGCTGCGCGCCGGAATCTTGAATCATTTTCAATTCATCCGGCGTGAAATCGCCTTCCGGCCCGATCCAGACGCCGACGCTTTGCGGCAAACGGCCATGCTTCGTCTCAAACTCGCGCAACACCTCGCGCGGATGCCGGCGCTCCTTTTGCAAGGAACCGACCAGCGACAAATCAAAATCGTAAATCGTAAATCGTAAATCGCAAATTGAAGTTGGCGCTTCGACTTTCGGCAGCCATGCCGCGCCGCATTGTTTGATGGCTTCAATCGCCACGTTCTGCCACTTGTCGCGTTTGTTTTCCGTGTCCTCGCCATCGAGCTGCGTCACCACGCGCTCGGACAAAACCGGCACGATCCGCCGCGCACCCAGCTCGACGGCTTTTTGGATGATGCTCTCAATAATTTTTCCCTTGGGCACGCCGACGAGCAACGTGACGGAGCAGGGCGGGGCGGGAACGAAATTTTTCAGCGACACGGAAAGTGTTACCGCGTTGCGCGCGGCATTTTCGACCGTGCACAAGAATTCGTTGCCTTTGCCGTCCAGCACGGCGACAAGTTCGCCATGCTTCAAGCGCAGGACATGCAGCGCGTGGTGTGCCTCGCGACCGTCTAACCGGAGCGTGGTGCCAGCACAATGTTCCGGCGGCAGATAAAAGCGGTGCATGGATATTTGAGATCTATGATTTACGATTTATGATTTCGAGCCGTCATTCGCGTGGCGTTGAAGATCTTTGTCAATTCCTCCGCCTCCATCCGCAAAGTGGCGAGGCGTTTGGCAGGGAGCAATCCGGTCTGTTCGGTCAATTCCAGCCAGAAACCCGTTTCATCCGCTTCTTCCAAAACAATGGTGATTTTGTTGATGAAGTCCGCGCGTGATCTGGCCCGCAAAGCCGCCCGATAGTTTGCTGCGACCGATGTGCCGCTGCGCGCGATCTGATGGGCGATGGTCCGAGCAGAAGGCTGGCCGGGCAGGCTGTCCGCCAGTTTCAAAACGCGGACGGCAAATTCCATGGTTCGCTGCTTAAGTTCGGCGGAATTCATTGGCTGCCAGTGTGTGGCGATCGCCGCCAAATCATCAATCACAAATCATAGATCATAAATTACTTGAAGAATTTTTTCGCCTTGTCAAAAAATCCCTGCGCGAGCGGGGCTTCGTGGCCGTCACACAGTGCGGCAAATTCTGCCAGCTTGGCCTTCTGCTCGTGGTTCAACCGGGTCGGCACTTCCACCTGCACGCGCACATGCAGATCGCCGTGGCCGTAGCCTTGCAAATTTTTTACGCCTCTGCCTTTAATGCGGAACACCGCGCCCGGCTGCGTGCCGGCGGGAATCTTCACCGTTGCCTTGCCTTCAAGCGTCGGCACTTCCATCTCCGTGCCGAGAGAGGCCTGGACGAAACTCACCGGCAACTCGCAGATCAAATCGTCGCCGTCGCGTTTGAAAATCTCGTGCTCCTTGACATTCAGCACGATGTAAAGATCACCACTCGGCCCGCCGCGAAAACCCGCCTCGCCGTTGCCCGAGGAACGCAGCCGTGAGCCGGCATCCACGCCCGGCGGAATCCGCAAGGGGATCTTGGAGCTGCGCTCGTGCTTGCCGTTGCCGTGGCAGGTTTTGCACGGCTTCTCCAAAATCCGGCCCGCGCCCTTGCAGTTCGGACACGTCTGGGCGATGCTGAAAATTCCGCGCGAAATCAGCACCTGCCCGCGTCCGCCGCACGTCGCGCAAGTCCTCAATTTTGAACCCGCTTCCGCGCCGGAGCCGTGGCAGGTCTCGCACTGGTCGAGCTTGGTGACGGAAATTTCCTTTTCGCAGCCGAGCGCCGCTTCTTCCAGCGTGATTTCCAAATCGTAGCGCAAATCGTCGCCGCGCTGTGGTCGCGACGGATCCTGCTGCGCGCCGCCGAAAAGATTTTCAAAAATGCTGCCGCCCGCCGCGCCGCCGAAAACCTCGCGGAAGATGTCGAACGGATCGTGGAAGCCGCCGGCGCTGCTGCGGGCACGGTGGCGCGGGTCGAACGCCGCGTGGCCGTATTGGTCGTAGGCGGCGCGCTTTTCCGGGTCGCTCAACGCCTCGTAGGCCTCGCCGAGTTCCTTGAATTTTTCCTCCGCCGCGTGGTCGCCCGGATTTTTGTCCGGGTGAAATTTCACGGCGAGCTTGCGGTAGGATTTTTTGATCTCCTCGGCGGCGGCTTCCCGGCTGACTTCCAGAACTTCGTAATAATCGCGTTTGGCCATTTCAATCCACTTTCAAAAGCGGGCGCAAAATTTAAGACAGTGAGCGCAATTGGCAAGTGTTATCAAAATCTCAGGCGACATTAACAACCTTTTGCTCCTGATTTTCCGGTTCAACCCACTTGTTGTGTTCCTTGATGAGGTCCACGAGCCGTTCCACCGCCTCGGCTTCGGGAATGTTGAACTTGATCGGCGTCTTGCCGACGTAGAGATTGATCTTGTTCGGCGCGCCGCCAACGTAGCCGAAATCCGCGTCGGCCATTTCGCCCGGGCCGTTCACGATGCAACCCATGATGGCGATCTTCACGCCCTTGAGATGCTCCGTCCGCGCCTTGATGCGCGCCGTGACGGTCTGCAGATTGAACAGCGTCCGCCCGCAGCTCGGACACGCGACGTAATCGGTCTTGAAGCTCCGGCAGCCGGCGGCCTGTAAAATATTATACGCGAGCCGCAAGCTTTGTCCGCCGCCCGCCTCGCCGCGCACGAGAATCGCGTCGCCAATGCCATCCGCCAGCAGCGCGCCGATCACGACCGACGCGCGGAGCAAAGCAATCTTCGGTTCAAGCGGCGCGGGTTCAAAGTTGATGCAATCTTTCAACAAAATCGGATTGTTACGGCCAAGCCGTTTCAACTTCGCCGCGAGCAAACGGAACGCGGTGATGGCCGGCAGCTTCACGCCGTCCTTGACCGTGACCAACTGCGTCTCGCAGTTGATTTCAAAATCTTGGGTCGGGTCAATTTCCGCGATGTTCAAATCTTCGTAAACCGCTTCCGGCTTCACATCGTCTTGCGGACGAATCTTCGGCGCGACTTTGTCAAACGTCGCACGCGTGACGACGACGCGAATCAATTGTTCGCCGCCACACTTGGTGTTTTCGTTCAACTCAATCTCCGGCGTCTCACGTTTCTCGAAATGGAATGGGTCAAAAGGGAATTCCGAATTCGGAATTCGGAATTCGGAATTTGAAAGAATGGGAATCTGCGCGAGCAGGTCGGTGCAGACTTCGATTTCGCGCGGCGAATCCTCGGTGAGCGAGACGCGGATGGTGTCGCCCAGTCCGTCGCAAAGCAGAGAGCCGATGCCGATGGCGGATTTGATGCGGCCATCCTCGCCTTCGCCAGCCTCCGTGACGCCAAGGTGAATCGGATAATTCCAGTCCGGTCCGAGTTCGTTCAACCGCGCCACGAGCAGGCGATAGCACTCAATCATCACCTTCGGGTTGGACGATTTCATCGAGAACTTGAAATTGTGGAAATCATGCTTGCGCGCGATGTGCGCAAATTCCAGCGCGCTTTCGACCATGCCGAGCGGAGTGTCGCCGAAGCGGTTCATGATGCGGTCGCTCAACGAGCCGTGATTCGTGCCGATGCGGATGCAGCGCTTGAGCTTCTTTGCCTCGATGACGAGCGGCGCGAATTTTTCCTCGATGCGCTTCAGTTCGGCGGCGTATTGCTCGTCGTTGTATTCCTTGATGGCAAATTTCTTGGTGTCGGCGTAGTTGCCAGGATTCACGCGGACGACCTCAACCCAATTCACTGCTTCCATCGCGGCTTCGGGCTTGAAATGGATGTCGGCGACAATCGGCACGTGGCAGCCTTGCTTGCGGAGTTCGGCGACAATGACCTGCAAGTTCGCCGCGTCCTTCACCGTCGGCGCGGTGATGCGGACGAGCTGGCAGCCGACGGCGACCAGGTCGAGCGTCTGCTTGACGGACAGCGCGGTATCCATCGTGTCGCAGGTGATCATGGACTGCTTCACGACAGGATGATCGCCGCCCATCACGAAACCGCCGTTCGCCGGATCGCCGATGACAATCTCGCGCGTCTTGCGGCGCTGATAAAAATAGGGAGATTCGCAGTAGCGCATGGCTAGAGTTTCAAGTTGCGGGTTGAAAGTTGCAAGTGGATTTCGCGCAGGAAGCGCGAAGGAAAGATTCAAATTCAAAGCCTTCGCCGCCTTCGCGTTCTTCGCGCGAGCAGTTCATTTTTGAGGTGCGAAAACCACCGGCGCTTCGCGGTCGGCGTGCGCGCTGCGCACCCAGTCGCCGGTGTCGAAAAACGCGATGTAAACCATGAAGGTGATAAGCAGCGCGGCGAAACCGCTTTGGATGAAGTTTAAGACGCTGGCGCTGACCGGCCGGCGGCGCACGGCTTCAATCAGCGAAAGTGTGATGTGCCCGCCGTCGAGCACCGGCAGCGGCAGCAGGTTGAGCAACGCGAGATTCACGTTGAGGATGACGCTGAACCATAGCACGCGCCGCCAGCCGTCC
>CAZIFP010000229.1:0-4824 GCA_964538105.1 uncultured Bifidobacteriaceae bacterium | reverse complement strand
CGGAAGGGGTGGGATTCGAACCCACGGTAGGATTGCTCCTACTCCTGATTTCGAGTCAGGTGCCTTTAACCACTCAGCCACCCTTCCTGTTATTGTTCAACCACTGACAAATATACTTTGGTGCATTTTCTGTTATTACCTCCCTTCGTTGCACCCCTCAAGCATAAAAAAATTGGTTTGTAAGTAAATCAAATTTAGAAACCAGCTGATTTCATTTTTAAGGGGTTCGTGGGTTGCCAAGGCAAATAACCACGAACCAGGTGCCTTTGCAAACAATTTGGAAACAACTTCGCATTTCTAAATATCTGAACGAAACACAAAATTATGGCGTTGTCCGGCTCGGTCTGCGCCTTGCTTTCTAAGGTGCTTCCCTGGCTGCGCCGGGGGGGAGTCCGCCGTCGTTTTTTTGCGGGGTGGATCATTTTTCCAACCGATACCACGACAACTCAGGTAGGGTTACACCCCATAGCGCGAAACGGCCCCGACCTCTAGCCTGCTTCAAGAGTTAGAGACCAACAAAGCAACAAACAAAGTTAAAAATATGAAAATGAAAGCCCTGTTTCCCTTAACGCTCGCCGCTGTGGTGAGCTCTATGTTAATCACCAGTTCCCCGGCGCGTGCTGCCAGCACCGATGACCGCATCGAGTCATCCGCCGCGAAGTCCTACACGTTCAAAACCTATCTCAAGGACGATTCCATCAAGGTTGAATCCAAGGACGGCGTTGTCACCCTGACCGGCACGGTCGCCGACGCGTCGCACAAATCCATGGCCGAAGACACCGTGGCAAGCCTGCCCGGAGTGACGAGCGTGGACGATCAGTTGAAAATCAACGGCGAACAGCCGGCTGAACATTCCGACGCCTGGATCACCACGAAGGTGAAAACCGCGCTGTTGTTCCACCGCAACGTGAGCGCCACCGGCACCACGGTTTATACGAAGGACGGCGTTGTCACCTTGCAGGGTGTCGCGGACAGCATGGCGGAAAAGGAACTTACCACCGAATACGCCAAGGACATTGACAATGTCAAATCGGTCAACAATGAAATGACGATTGCCAAGACTCCGGCGTCGCCCAACGCGACGGTCGGCGACAAGATTGATGACGCCTCGATCACGGCCCAGGTCAAGTCGTCTCTCATGTCGCACAGTTCAACCAGCGCCATCCATACCGGAGTTACAACGACGGACGGCGTCGTGACCGTGACCGGCATTGCTAAAAACGATGCGGAAAAAAGCCTCGTCACCAAGCTTGCCACCGACATCAACGGCGTAACCAGCGTGATCAACAACATGACCATCGCCGTGCCCGTGGCCGCCAATTAAGCAGTCCAACCCAGGGCTGGTTGGTGCGAAAGAGCGCCGGCCAGCCCAAACAAAATTATGTTATACACCATCGCGCTTGTGCTGATCATTTTGTGGGTGCTGGGGCTGGTGACCGGCACCGCAGGCGGATTGATTCACATCCTCCTCGTCCTCGCGATCATCGCCGTCTTGCTCCGGGTCATTTCCGGCCGGAATCCGGTGTGACGCAACTCGAATTATAAATCATATGAATACCAAAACCATCGTTTCCATCCTGCTCATCACTCTTGGCATCGTGGTGCTCGCCTACTCGGGCTTGAGTTTCACGACGCCGGGTAAAACCATTGATTTCCTGGGCATGCACATCGCAACCACGGACAGTCATTTTATTCCGCCTGCGGTCGGAGCGCTTGCGCTTATCGGCGGAATCGTGCTGCTGCTTGTGAGACCGAAGAGTGTTTGATGTGCGGCGTCGAAGTCATCTCCGCAACAAATAGCCATTACATGCCATCCGATTTGAAACCTGAAGCAACCGCGCCGGCCGAAGGTCTGAAAAACTTCCGGCGTTTGAAACGTGGCGAAGTGGTCACCCATGGTGACTGGGTCGCCGATGAGCAGCGGGGATTTGAACCGTGGGTCGGACCGGGCGGTTTCCATGCCGACGCGTTTGTGAACCCGATTTACCGGAAAAAATATCAACGATCAGCGGGAGCAAAGAAATCATCGTGAACGCCCTAAAGCTCATTTACCTGTCCATCATTCAGCTGGTCAAACAGATCTGCGCGCTGCCTCAAACAATGGAAAACGCCAGCAAACAACGACAGCGGCAGGCAATCCTGAACGAACGGGAAGCCGAACGACTCGACCGGATTTGCAACCCTTCGAAGTATCGCGGGAGATAATTTTATGGTGCACGTCGCAACGGACCTGAACCAATTGCACAGCCCGGACAAATAAAATTCGGGCCGGCATCGCCCGGCGAACATTTTTCCTCCGGTGTTCGCCGGGCTTTTCCAATTTTTCCGGACCGGGGCAAGGTAGGGTTTCACCCCATATACAGATTGCGGGCAGCGGGATGATGATTTGATTGATTAAGCGTTTTCAGCGGCGGGGACGATCGCCCTCCGCCAGCGGCAACCCAAGGATGAAAACTTTATGTTGAGACCTTCATTCCAATCGAACATGATAACTGTGCTGGCTGTGGAAAATAAATTACAGCGGCCTCAAACCGGCCGGAGGTTGGATCCTTCGCGTCTCTGTCAGGAAGCGTTACGCCAACCATTCCGCTCGATCCTGGCAGCGCCGGAAATCAGCGCATGAAAAAAAAATCTTCAGCGTCACGCCGATTGAAAAGGCCGGCCAAAGTTGTTAACCGCGAATCCTCCGTGTCACCGGCCAGTGCTGCGTTTCCCATCGTCGGCATCGGCGCCTCGGCCGGCGGACTCGAAGCCTTGGAACAGTTTCTGGGGCATGTGCCGGCGGGCAGCGGCATGGCGTTTGTCATCGTCCAGCATTTGGATCCGACGCGCAAAGGGATCATGTCCGAGTTGCTCCAGCGCGCGACCCGCATGAAGGTGGTCCAAGTCAGGGACCGCACCCCGGTGCGGCCGGACTGCGTCTATGTGATCCCGCCGAACAAGGACATGTCCATTCTGCATGGCGTCCTGCATTTGCTCAAACCGGCGGCGACACGCGGGCTGCGGCTACCGATTGATTTTTTCCTCCGTTCGCTGGCGCAGGACCGGCAGGAGCACAGCGTCGGCGTGATTCTTTCGGGCATGGGTTCCGACGGCACCCTCGGCCTGCGCGCCATCAAGGAAAAGGCCGGCGTGGTGCTGGTGCAGGAGCCGGCCACGGCCAAATTTGATTCCATGCCGCGCAGCGCGATTGACGCCGGGCTGGCGGACATCGTGGCGGCGGCGGACGAACTGCCGGAAAAAATCCTCGCCTATCTGCAACGCACCCCGCTCATCGCACGGACGGAAACAGCGCTGGAAGTCAAAACGCAGAGCGCGCTGGAAAAAGTGGTCCTCCTGCTGCGCACCCACACGGGCAACGACTTTTCATTTTACAAACGGAATACGCTCTATCGCCGGATCGAGCGCCGCATGGGCATTCATCAGATCGGCAAGATGGCGGGCTACGTCCGCTATTTGCAGGAGAACACCCAGGAGCTGGATCTGCTCTTCAAGGAACTGCTGATCGGCGTGACGAATTTTTTCCGCGACCCCGCCGCCTGGGCGCAGTTGTGCGAACAGGCCATTCCCGCGCTGCTCGCGAGCCGTGCGCCCGGCCAGGCCGTGCGCGCGTGGGTGCCCGGCTGCTCCACCGGCGAAGAAGCCTATTCCCTTGCCATCGTGCTCAAGGAGGCGGTCGAGGAGATCAAGCCCCGGGGAAAATTTACCATTCAAATTTTCGCCACCGACCTGGACCGGGACGCGATTGACAAGGCCCGCACCGGAATTTTTCCGGCCAACATCGCCGCCGACGTTTCGGAGGAACGGCTGAAGCGGTTTTTCACCAAGGAAGAGCGCGGCTACCGGGTGCGCAAGGAGATCCGCGAGATGGTGATTTTTGCGCCGCAGAATCTCATCATGGACCCGCCTTTCACCAAGCTGGACATTTTGAGCTGCCGCAACCTGCTGATCTACCTGACTCCGGAGGTGCAGAAGAAACTGATTCCGCTTTTTCATTACAGCCTCACGCCCGGCGGCATTTTGTTTCAAGGCAGCGCGGAGACGATTGGTGATTTCGCCGGACTTTTCAACCCGCTTGACGGCAAGTCGCGGATTTTCCGGCGGACGGAATCTGTGTTGCGACCGGAGCAAATCGTTTTTCCCACGGCCTTCAGCGCCGGCCCGCAGACCGGGCCGGAAGCACATCCTGCACCCAAACCGCCGGCCAGTCTCCAGGCGCTGGCGGACCAGTTGGTGTTGCATTGTTACGCGCCGCCCGCCGTGCTCACCAATGACACGGGCGATATTTTTTACGTTAGCGGCCGGACCGGCAAATACCTGGAACCGGCGGCGGGCAAGGCCAACTGGAATATTTTCGTCATGACCCGCGAAGGTCTGCGTTACGAGCTGGCAGACGCCTTCAAGGAGGCGCTCCGCAAAAAAACCAGCGTGACCCTGCACGGACTCAAGGTCGGCACCGACGGCGGCAGCCAGTGCGTGGATGTGACCGTCCGGCAGCTTGATGAATCCGGGCCGTTACACGGACTGGTGATGATTGTTTTCACCGACGTGCCCACGCCCATGGCGGCGCTGTCGGCGGGCCGGGCGTCCAAGTCCCAAACCCGCAGCCCGCGGGTGGCGGAACTGGAGCTGGAACTTCAACGGGTTCACGGCGCGGCGCGGGCCACACACGAAGAAATGCAGACCTCGCAGGAAGAACTCCGCTCCGCCAATGAGGAGCTGCAGTCCACGAATGAAGAACTACAGTCCACCAACGAGGAACTCACCACCTCGAAGGAGGAGATGCAATCCATGAACGAGGAACTCCAGACGGTCAACACCGAG
>CAZIFP010000228.1:0-4838 GCA_964538105.1 uncultured Bifidobacteriaceae bacterium | reverse complement strand
GGTGGACCGCGAGCGCGGCGTCATCGTCATCAAGCCGAGCGGCGTGCCCTACGCGGAGATGAAACCGGAACTCATGGTCGTCGTCTCGCTAGCCGACGGCAAGGTGGTGGAAGGCAAGTTGAAACCGAGCTCGGACACGCCGACGCATCGGGTGCTGTATCGTGCGTTTGCGGGCATCGGTGGCGTGGTGCATACGCACAGCCTGTTCGCGACGGCGTGGGCGCAGGTGTGCCGGCCGTTGCAGGCTTACGGCACTACGCAGGCGGACTACTGGTATGGCGACGTGCCCTGCACGCGCAAGATGAAGGCGGCGGAAATCAAATCGGATTACGAGGCGAACACCGGCCACGTCATCGTGGAGACGTTTAGGAAATTGAAGTTCGATCCGCAGCAACATCCCGCCGTTTTGGTGGCGAGCCACGGGCCGTTCACCTGGGGCAAGGACGCGCATGACGCGGTTCACAACGCGAGCGTGCTGGAGTTCATCGCGCGGCTGAACAGTGAGACGTTGCGCATCAATCCGAAGATCAAGCCGATGCAGGCGGTGCTGCTGGATAAACATTTTCTTCGCAAACACGGGCCAAATGCAACCTACGGACAGAAATAAGGTGAAATATTATGAGCATTCCGATTTATCTCGAACAGCATTTGATTTGTGTCGCGGTGATTGACATGCCCGAAGACGCCGTGCCGCTGGCCGAGGCGTTGCTCGCCGGTGGGCTCAACACCATCGAAGTCACCTTTCGCACGGCCGGCGCGGCGGACGCCATCGCGCGCATCCGCAAAAGCATCCCGCAAATGTGCGTGGGCGCGGGCACGCTGCTCACCGCCGACCAGGTGAAACAGGCCGTTGACGCAGGTGCTCAATTTGGCGTGTCGCCGGGTTTGAGCGAAGCGGTTTCCAACGCGGCGCACGAAAACAAGCTGCCGCTGTACCCCGGCGTCGTCACGCCGACGGAAGTTATGCGAGCGCTCGAACTCGGCTGGCGGCACCTGAAATTTTTTCCGGCGGAAACTTATGGCGGCGTGAACGCATTGAAGGCATTGAGCGGCCCGTTCGGTCACACGGGAGTGAAATTCATTCCGACCGGCGGCATCACCGCCGCGACGCTACCGGATTATCTGGCCCTGCCGCAGGTTGCCGCCGTTGGGGGTTCGTGGATGGCCGAGCGGAAACTTGTCGCGGACAAAGCCTGGGCCAAAATTACCGCGCTGACCGCCGAAGCTATGAAATTCATCAAGCCGGCAAAATAATTTCGGTATTTGGCCAGCCGCCGCTGATGGGATTTTTTCCAAAAGCACATTGCAGTTGCAATCGGCTTTCGCGGGAGTAAAGTCGCCTTACCGCGACATGACCTCAACCCGGCATTTCAGGTCGCACGAACCGAAACGGGAGTTTCGCGTCCGATCAACTTCTCCGTCGTATGACTGACCTTCTCACACAATCGTCATCCTTCGGCGGTATCGCTTCGGGTGCGTTTGAAGGCGACACAAAAATAATTCAAAGGATTCCGCCGCGACGTTTGTCAGATTCAGTAAAAGAACGCCGCATGGCTGACGCCGACGCAGATCTGGTGTTGCAAACTCAAAAGGGCAGCCCTGCGGCTTTTGAAGCTCTGGTTCGCCAGCATCAACGAATGATTCACTCGCTGACATTTCGGATGACCGGGTCGCTCGCCGACGCCGAGGATCTCGCGCAGGAGACGTTCCTCCGCGCCTACGGGCAGATCGGCACGTTTCGCGGCACGGCGAAATTTTCTACCTGGCTTTATCGCATTGCTGTCAACACCTGTCTCAATTGGCGTCAGAGTGAAGCGCGGCGTTGCCAGTTGCAGGCGAACTGTGCCGAGGAATTTTTCGCGCAGCATTTGAATGGAGAAAGTGCTCCGGCGGAAAATCAATCAAGCCAGCAGGTGCAATCCGCCTTGCTGAAGTTGCCCGCCAAGCAGCGCGCCGCCATTGTGCTGACGATTTACGACGGACTGAACCACGCCGAGGCAGCGCAGGTTCTGGGTTGTTCGGAAACCACGGTTTCCTGGCGCGTGTTCGCCGCTCGGCGAAAACTTAAACGCTGGCTTTCCGGGAATGGAGGCACGCCATGAAAGATTTTAATCTCGATGCAAAAATGAAAAGCCTTTGTGTGCCGGAGCGGACGGAGGAGTATTGGAATGATTTTCCGGCGCAGGTGCGTGTGCAACTGCACCATTCGCGTCCTGAATTGTCGCCGCGTCCGTTCGGCGGCTTGCGGTTCGCGTGTGCGGGATGTTTTGCGCTGGCGCTGATTCTGGTTTGTTTTGAGTTTCATCCGCTCCAAATCGTGTCGCTGGCCATCACGAAACAAGAGCACCATTTTCACATGCAGCTTGCCCGGTTGGACACCGGGTTGCACAAGCTCATGCTTAACACCGATGGCATGGGTTATCTGCTGGCTGAAGCAAATTGAATTGGTGAAATGCTGTTTGAAAGCATAAAGCAACCGCAAAAAAACATGAAACTACCGCGCCCTATTTGTTTGGCAACCGCACTATTGTTCATGCCCGCAGCCTGCCCGATTCAGGCCGGGGAACCATCCGTCAATCCAACCGGCTCATGGAAAGTAACAGTAATTACCACCAACTCCCAGGCGCGACCCACCGCGCAGACCTTGAAACTCAAGTTCGAAGGCGGCACGCTGACGGGCGCGCTCACTTATAACAGCAGCCCGACGGTCAACGGCAGGGCAAGCGTATCGGAATTGCCGATCACCGAAGCAAAACTTCAGGGAGATGTGATTACATTCAACTTCACCCATCCACCGGCGTTTGGGAACGGGCCAAACGCCACCTATAGCTACCAAGGCAAGATCAGCGGTGACACAATTAAAGGCACATACACCATGCAGTGGATGGGACAATCCCGCACGAAAGACTGGGTGGCCGAGCGCATCAAGGAATAACTGATGGATAAAACAAAATCGTTTATGCCGACGCAAAAACTCCAGGCCGTTGACAAAAAGGTTTCCGCCGCTTCCGCGCCGGAAGTCCTAGAAAATCTTGTCCGGCTCGCTGAACTCGCTGGTGCGAGCGACATCCATTTGCAGATGCGCGGCAAAATGGCCGAGGTCGGCTTCCGGCTGGACGGCATCATCACGCCGGCCCGCGAACTGCCGGCGGAGATTGCCGAGCGCGTCCTGGGTCGCATTAAATTTCTTGCGCGGCTGAAAACGTATCAGGAAACCCTGCCGCAGGACGGCCGCATTGCTCACGACGAACTCAAAAGCAAAAACGACATTCGCGTCGCCACTTATCCAACCGTCACCGGCGAAAAAATTGTGCTGCGGCTGTTCAATTCGGAAACCGCAAAGGCGCTGGGTGAATTGTCCCTGCCGGCCGCCGCGCAATCCGAATTGGGAAAATTTCTCCGCCAAACCACCGGGCTGATGCTGCTCACCGGCCCGGCGGGCAGTGGCAAAACCACCACGATTTACGCCTGCTTGCGCCATTTGGCCGAACTTGGCGGACGTCACATTATAACTGTAGAAGACCCGGTCGAGCAGATTGTTTCCGGCACGATGCAGACGGAAATCAACGAAGCCATCGGGCTCGATTTTGCCCGCGCCGCGCGGCATTTGCTGCGGCAGGACCCGCAGGTGCTCATCATCGGAGAGATTCGTGACGAGGCTACTGCGCAGCTCGCCGTCCGCGCCGGGTTGACCGGGCATCTGGTGATTTCCACGCTGCACGCCGGCTCCTGCAAAGGCGTTTTTGAAAGGCTGCTCGCGATGTGCGTTGACCATTCCGCCGTGGCCAGCGCGGCGGAATTGGTTTTGAACCAGCGGCTCGTCCGCAAGGTTTGTTCCGCGTGTGATGGCGCCGGTTGCGAAAGCTGTCTGCACACCGGTTACAACGGCCGCGTGCCGCTCGTCGAATGGCTGCGTGTGAGTGAAACCTTGCGCGAACAAATCCGCCGTCGCGAATTGTCGGCGGTCGTGCCGGTGCAAACGCTCGAAGCCTCGGCGCGTTCGCTGGTGAACCAGGGAGTGACGAACGAGGCGGAATTCAAGCGGGTTTTTGGATTGTAGTGGCACAGGAATCTTGCCAGTGCGTTTCAAAATGTTGATGAAAAAGTTTTGCAGCAATGGCGAAACACAGGCGAGACGCCTGTGCCACTAATTATGAAATACGACGAATTTGCGTTCTTCAACCAGCAGCTCGCCGCGATGCTGCGTGACGGCATCCCGCTTGAAGGCGCGCTGCGGCGGCTCTGCCAGGAAATGCGCCGGGGCGGCCTGCGCGACGAGTTGCAATCGCTCGAAGCCGACCTCGCCAAAGGCACGCCGATGCCCGACGCGCTCGCGCCGCGCCAGTTGCCGGAACTTTACAAGCGCATGATTCTGGTCGGCGTCAAAAGCGGCGATCTGCCCGGCGCGCTGACGATGCTGGCGGATTATTTCCAGCGTCAAAGCAACATCTGGCTGCGGCTGAAAAGCATGATGACCTATCCGCTGATCGTGATGTTTGTGGCGTTTTTGATTTCAATGGTGCTGGCATTTGTGTGGACGCACGTCATCGGACCCAGCATGACCGGCGTATTCGGCGGCATGGGCATGCGGCTGCCGGCCTTCACGATTTTTGCGCTCTCTACCCTGCAGGCCATCTGGGTGTTTCCGGTCGTACTCGGAATCCTGTTCGTGCTCGCGGCGGCGGTTGTTTTTGTGCCGGGCCTGCGCGGAAAATATCTCTGGCGGCTACCCGCGTTCAAGGAAGCCACCGTTTCGCGCATCGCATCGTCGCTCGCGTTGCTGCTGAAAAACGGCGTCAACCTGCCGGACGCCATCGGTCTGGTGGAACAGCTTGAAA
>CAZIFP010000227.1:0-4851 GCA_964538105.1 uncultured Bifidobacteriaceae bacterium | reverse complement strand
GCGCTGTGGCCAAAACCACTTCCGCCGGGTTTTTCAGCATCCGCAGAATCATCGGTCCTGACGTGACGCCGATGCGGATGTTGTATTCGATGACATGCCATTTTCCGCCGCGCTTGATGGCGGTCACTTGCAGCGGCCCGTTATAATTTGATTCGCGCAGCCACGGCTTTAGCGGATGGATGAGTTCGCGCGCCAGACCGTATTTGTCATGCTCGTCGCGCTCGACCAGGCCACCCAGCGGCGCGCCGGCGACGATGCCCATGTTGCCGTTGAAGGCGTATTTGTATTCCTGATTTGTGACCAGCGAATGAATCTCGCCGCCGCTGACCAGCGCGATGTGGCCGGCCTCGGCGCGGCCGAGATATTCCTGCAAAAAAACTCCCTCGGCGTAATTCACCTGCCGCAGCCACGCCCGCGTGTCCGCGACCGTCTCACACATGACCGTATGCACCGGACTCGTCGGCGAGCAGAGCGGATTCTTGATGACGAACGGCTGAGGATTTTTTTTGAGGATTTTTTCCGCCTCGATGCGATTTGATGCTACAAACGATTTTGGAAATGGAACCTTGAACTTCGCGCACAGATCCCGCGCGAAGTCTCGTTCACGCTCAATCCGCATCGCTTCGCCGGCCGGCGAGAAAATGCCGACGCCGGACTTCACCAAATCTTCCGCCCACGGCTGCAACGCCCAGTCAATGGATTGCGGAATGACGACGTCAATTTTATTTTCGCGAATCAGCGGCACCGGACTCGGAAAGGCGTCGTGCGAAAATGTTTTCCCGACGAGCGTGGGCGGATAGTGTCCGTAGTTGCGCGTGAGATACGTCACTGCGTTCGCGCCCGCATCCGCCAGCGTTTGGCCGAGACTGTGCGCGAACGAGCCGACGCCCAGCGTCATTACGGAGAGGCGGCGGGAATGGTCTGGGCGTTGGCGCGACATGGCACGGCCATTATGAATCGCCTTGGGGCGAAAACAAGCCGACGTTGAATCTAGGACGGGCCGCCTAATTTATTTGGCGGAAGCCGCCGGTTTCAGGCCCAGGGCCCATTCGATGCCGCCGAGGACGTGCTGCTGATACGCCAGGCTGATGGCGGGGTCATTTTTGCGATCTTTGAGGTTGGGATCGGCGTCCCAGATGTCTTCGCGATGGCCGAGCGAGGTGTAGAACACCCGGCCGTTGCCGTAATTTTTGCACCACGACACGGGGAAATGGCCGGTGATTTCCTTGTGCTCCGGATGTTTGTCCATGATGAGCAGGTCGTGGACTTTCGCCGGGTCATAATTTTTGAACTGGTAGATTTCCTCCTGCTGGATCGTCCATGTTTTGCCCAGGTGGGCCGTCGCCGGATTTTCCGGATCTTCGTTCAGGCATTCCACGCTCACCTGCGGGCCGTGATGCGCAAATTCGCCGCCGAGCATTGCAATGAATTCCGGGTGGCCGTGAAACGTGTCGCTCGCCGCGTGGATGCCGATGAACGCGTGGCCGGCCTTGATCCAGTCCAGAAAACCCTGCATGTCCGGCAGCGGCAGGTCGCCCGTCGTGCTGGCAAAAATCACGCCGTCGTAATTCTTCAGATTTTCTGGCGACAGCTTTTGCAGCTCGGTTTTCAATTTTTCATTCCACGCCGCTTCGGCGGATTTTTCAGCGTCGCTGGCGTCCGGTTTCAATGTCTTTGGAAATCCGCTTTCTACATGGCCCGGCGGCTGCCGCACAAAATCCACGGTGAACTCGCCGCTGCTTTGCGCGAGCTGGGCGAGGATTTTCTCCGCCGTCGGAATCGAGCTGTGACGGAAACCCGTCGTGGTCGTGACCACAAGCAGTTTTTTCGGCTCCGCGTGCAAAGTGGTTGCCACCAGCGTTGCGGCCAATAGGGAGAGAAGCGTTTTCATGTTTTCAATTCTACATTAATACTTGTGCATTCAGTTCACGGCTCGTTCACCACCGGCACCGGGCGCACCCAGATGTTGCGGAAGGCCACGGCATTGTTGTGGTATTGCAACGCAATCGGGCCGGTCGGGCCGTGCGGCGTGTAGGTGCCCGGCACGCGCCAGTTGGTCGCGCCGCGGATGGCCTGGTGGTTTTGCGCCACGACGCCGTTGTGAAACACCGTCACATAACCCGGCGAAAGCAATTTCCCGTCGGCATCAAAATGCGGCACGTTGAAAACGATGTCGTAGGTCTGCCATTCGCCGGGCGGACGGCAGGCGTTCGCGAGCGGCGGATGCTGGCCGTAAATCCCCGCAATCGCGCCGTCAGCGTAGGTTTTGTTTTGGTAATTATCCAAGACTTGAATTTCATACCGGCCCATCAGGAAAACGCCGCTGTTGCCGCGGCCTTGCCCGCCGCTCGTGGCCGGCGTCGGCTCGCGGAATTCCACATGCAACTGGATGTCGCCAAACTCATTCGTCGTCTGGATGTCGCCCTTCGCAGAAACGGCCACACCGTCCACCACGCTCCAGCCGACCGGCCCGCCGGTTTTCTTGTCCACCCACTGCGACAAATCCTTGCCGTCGAACAAAACAATCGCATCGCTCGGAGGCGTGGCGTTTTCGCTGAAAGTGCCGGGCGTGACGATGGGCGGCTGCGGTCGCGCCGGATCGTGGACGTGCCACTTGCCGTCCGGCTGCATCGGCGTGTCCTGAAACCCGGCGACGCCGTCAATGATGATTTCCTTCGGTTTGGGCGCGTCGTTTTGCGCCAGCACCGGAATGGCCGACGCCAAGGCCAGCAGAGTGAGGACAATAATTTTATTTTTCATTTTGAGTTTTGGTTGCTGTGGATGGAATCGTTGGTTCGTTTACAAATTTTCTCCAAGGTGCATCGGGCGAATCCAAATGTTGCGGAAGCGCACCGGATTTTTGTGGTCTTGTAGTTCGACAAAAACTTCCGGCGCGTGCGGCGGCGGATACTTCGACACCGATTTCCAAGGTTCCAGGCTGTTGATGCCATCGGTCATCCCTACGAGTTCATAGTGATTTTGAACGACGACGCCATTGTGCAACACGGTGATGATCGCTTTTTTGACCAGCTCGCCCTGGTCATTCCAGCGCGGCGATTCAAACAGAATGTCATAGCTCTGCCATTCGCCCGGCGGCTTGCAAGCGTTCACCAGCGGCGGCGACTGCCCGTAAATCGCGGCCGCCTGGCCGTCGGCATAGGTCTTGGCCTGATAGGAATCGAGCACCTGCACCTCATACATGTTGTTGATGAGAATGCCGCTGTTGCCGCGTCCCTGGCTCGTGCCGACCGGTGGATTGGGCGAAGCCCATTCGACGTGCAATTGAAAATCCGCCCATTTGCCGCGCGTGCGGATGCCGCCGCCGTTCGGCGCGGTCTCCACATAATCGTCGTGCGTTTTCCAGGTCGCATCGCCGCCATGGTTGTTCTCCCATTTCGCCAGACCGTGGCCGTCAAAAAGAATTTCCGCGTCGGACGGTGCCGGCGCGCCCTGGCTGAACGTCGCGCCGGGCGTGACGACCTGCGGCTGCGGCCGCGCCGGATCGTGGACATGCCATTTGCCGCCCGCCTCCATCGGCGTGTCGGTGAAGCCGTCAATTTTTTCGGCCGCGTTTGTTGCTTCACCGGCAGAAGCAGACAGGCAAGTGACAGACAACGCGGCCGCAAAAAAAGGAATCAAGTTTTTCATTTCAATTTTAAGTTACACGCTGGCGAACTTCGTCCACTTGGCTTTGGACTTGGCGGATTTCACGCAGGTTTCGATGAACGCCACGCCTTCCACGCCGTCGTCCACAGTCGGATGATCGAAAGAACCTTTCTTGCCTTCGATGCTGGCGCGAATCGCCGCGACGGCTTCCAGATAAACATTCGCGAACGCTTCGATGAACGCTTCCGGATGGCCGAACGGCAGGCGCGTGAATTTTTTCGCCACGTCCGAAATGTAGCCGTTGCCGCGGCGGAGAATGCGCGCCGGTTCACCTTTCGGAATGAATTTCAATTCGTTCGGATGTTCCTGCTGCCATGCGAGCGAACCAAGCGTGCCGTAGACGCGGATGTTCAGATTGTTCTCCTCGCCGCAGGAAATCTGCGAGCAATGCAGCACGCCTTTCGCGCCACCCCTGTAGCGGATGAGCATGTTCGCATCGTCTTCCAGTTTGCGGCCGGGAATGAAGCTGGTGAACTCCGCGCACAGTTCGTCAATCCGCAGGCCGGTGATGTAGCGGCCGAGATTTTCCGCGTGCGTGCCGATGTCGCCCACGCAACTGCTCGCACCGGCGCGCTTCGGGTCGAGCCGCCACGACGCCTGCTTCTGGCCGGTCGCCTCGATCTTGTCGAGCAGCCAGCCCTGCGGATACTCGGCGACGACTTTCAAAATCTTTCCGAGCTTGCCGCTGCGGACGAGTTCGCGCGCCTCCTTCACCATTGGATAACCGGTGTAATTGTGCGTCAGCGCAAACACTTTTCCCGTCTGGCGCACGGTGTCGCGCAATGCCTTCGCCTCTTTCACCGTCAATGTCATCGGCTTGTCGCAGATGACGTGAAAGCCGGCCTTCAAAAAGGTCGTGGCGACCGGCGCATGCAGAAAGTTCGGCGTGACGATGGATACAAAATCAATCCGCTCATTAGCCGGCAACGCGGCTTCGGCCTTTGCCATTTCTTCATAGCTGCCATAGACACGCTTCGGATTCAGGAAAAGCTGCTCGCCTGTCGCATGTGAGTTTTTGGGATCGGATGAAAACGCGCCCGCGACCAGTTCAATTTGTCCGTCTAGATTGGCGGCCAGGCGGTGCACCGCGCCGATGAAGGCGTTCTGGCCGCCACCGACCATGCCGTAACGAAGTTTGCGTTTCGCTGCCATAATTTATCTCTTCTTGGAAAACGCCGCGTCGAA
>CAZIFP010000226.1:0-4852 GCA_964538105.1 uncultured Bifidobacteriaceae bacterium | reverse complement strand
GGTAATGCGCGGGCATGCCGGTGTATTTGCGCGGCAGGATGCGGCCCTGGTCGGTGACGTATTGGCGCAGCAGGTTCGTGTTCTTGAAATCCAGCGCGTCCTCGGTGAAGTCAATTTTCGGCTTCGGACGGGGCGTGCGGTTTTCCGTCGGGCGGCGCGAGCCGCGCTTGTCTTTGTCGGTGTTCGTCTTGCGTGGCATATTATTTGATCTCCTTGTGCAAGGTATGACGGCGCAGCGCCGGATTGTATTTCATCGTGGACATTTTTTCCGTCTTCAATTTCTTGTTGCGGCTGGAGGTGTAGCGGGAGGGCGACTTGCCTTCCTTGCGCGCCTCGGTGCATTCGATCGTAATGACTTCTCGTGCCATAAATTATTCCTTTTCCTTGACTGACTTTTCTTCCGGCTGTTCGTCTTCGTCCGTTTCAACTTCGGTGATGCCGGCGTTGTCAACCGAACCCAACTGACCGAGCCGGCGTTGACGCAGCGCGCCGTCACGCTCCAATTGCGCCTGGGCTTCGACTGTGAAACGCGTCCACGGAATCGCCTCCAGCCGCGCCTTGGGAATCGGCTTGGCGGTCAGTTCACAAATACCGAAGGTTTTTTTCTCGATGCGCTTGAGCGCCTCCTCAATCTCGTAAACCGAGTCCTGATCCGCCGAGAGCAGGCTCAACGCAAAATCGCGGTCAAAATTATCCGTGCCCGAATCCGCCATATGCAGGCTGTATCCGGCCATCTCCTGCGCCGATTCCTTGGCCAGCCCGTTCATCTGCGCCAGCAATTGATCGCGCAATTCCATGAGCCGGGTGTGATACACCACCCACTCCGGCTTGACCTTTTTCACATCATGGACGGCCGTGCCGTTTTTTGAGACCGGCCGGCCGAGAATGGAGGCGGACGTGGCGGACGCAGGGGTCTTGCTGCGCACGCCGGACTTCTTCGTTTCGTTTTTCTTCGCTGTCACAAATTAAAAAATGGTTTCCGGCTTTAATACCGGTTCGTCAAGAGCGCGGGAATGTATCAAATGAAAGCAAATGCGCCACAAAAATCTTTTGAAATTTTTGAATGCCAGGTCTGGTCGTCCCCAACCAACCACCCGGCAGCTAAAATCATTGATCTGATTGAAGGTTCCGCGCATCCTACCTAAATAATTCGCATCAATTCCTTGGTTTCATATCGCACCTTGGCCAGGCTGGCGTATTTGTCGCCGGCGGCGCGATAACCGAGCGCGCAGGCCATGACCGTCGCATAGCCGGTGCCGGCCAGATTGAGAACTTTGTCGTATTCGGCCGGCACGAGTCCTTCCATCGGACACGCATCCACGCCGAGAACCGCCGCGCACGTCATTAAATTTCCCAGCGCGATGTATGCCTGCCGCGCCGCCCATTCGTGCGCCTGTTTGCCACGCGGACCGTTGACGATGTCCCCAATCATCATGTCACGATAGGGATTAAACGCGCCGACCGGCAGCTTGCGCACGTCCTTGGTGCGCTGGATGAAACGATCCACGTCCGCCTCCTTCATTTCCGTGCGCGCGGTGAACACGACAAAATGCGAGGCGTCCACCACCTGTTTCTGCCCCCACGAATGCGGCAGCAGTTCCGCGCGCTTGGCGGGATTGTTGACGACCAGAAATTGATAAGGCTGCAAACCGTAACTTGTCGGCGTCAGCACGAGCGACTGCTCCAGTGTTTTCCAGGTTTCGGCCGGAATTTTTTTTGTTGCATCAAAAAATTTCGTGGCGTAGCGCCAGTTCAACGCGGTCAGAAGTTCTTCGTTTGTCATAAAAAATTAACCAGCCCAAATTTGTCAGTGCTGAAATTGACACACGATGGGACAAAAGCAAATTTTTCCGCACCCGGAAAATTTCATGCGGCCGCTTTGACTTTTTGCCGAAGGCGGGCCATGTTCGAGGCCATGAAATCTTTTGGGCAATGGTTTCTGGCCTTTTGCGCCGTTTGCGGCGCGATGGCCGCAAATACGCCCGCCGGGGCTGCGACCACCTGGACCTATCTTCCCACAAACGCATTTCCGAGTCTGGTGTTTTCCAACCCCGTTTGTATTACGTCGCCACCGGGCGAAACCAACCGCCTGTTCATCGTCGAAAAACACGGACGCGTCATCGTCATCACCAATCTGGCCGCGCCGATGCGAACAATTTTCATGGACATTTCCAGCCGCGTGAGCGTGGTCAACAGCAGCGAATCCGGCGATCTGAACAACGAGGAAGGCATGTTGAGCATGGTTTTCGATCCGGGCTATGCCACGAACCATTACTTCTACGTTTTTTACATGGGGTTGGCAACGAATGGCACCAGCGGGCTGCATGATATTTTGTCGCGCTTTCAAACTTCCGCGACCAATCCCAATCAAGGCGACACCAATTCCGAAACCCGTCTCATTGTGCAATACGACCGCGCCAGCAATCACAACGGCGGCGACACTCATTTTGGGCCGGATGGTTACCTTTATGTTTCGGTCGGTGATGAGGGCGACGAATACAACACCCTCGGCAACGCCCAGCACATTGATGAAAATTTTTTCTCCGGCATTCTGCGGATTGATGTAAACAAACTTCCCGGCAGTCTGCCGCCAAATCCGAACGCCGAATCCGCCACGACGACGAATTATGCCGTCCCGTCGGACAATCCATTTGTCGCCGCGACCACTTTTGACGGGCTGCCGGTGAACACCAGTTTCCTGCGAACCGAATTTTGGGCCGTCGGCCTGCGCAATCCGTGGCGGTTTTCATTTGATCCCGCCACGGGAATTCTCTATTGCGCCGATGTCGGTCAGGATCAATACGAGGAGGTGGACATAATCACCAAGGGCGGTAATTACGGCTGGGCGACTTGGGAAGGATTCAACAGTCCGCCAAGCGGCGTTTCCACCAACGGCCAACCTGTGCCGCTGAATCCGATCTTCCCCATTGTCGCCTACGCGCATGGCTCCGCCACGAACCAAGGCAATGCGGTCATGGGCGGCGTTGTTTATCATGGCAATCGTCTACCGCAACTTCGCGGGTCCTACCTCTACGGAGATTACGTCAAAGGCAATGTCTGGCGGCTGACTTATGACGGCACCAACGCAACCGCCCCGCAATGGCTTTTCGCCGATCCCGGCATTTCTGCGTTTGGAACCGATCCCGCCAGCGGCGACGTGCTTTATTGCAATCTGGAAAATGGAAACAACTCCGTCATCAAACGAATCATTTCGACCAACGCCGTGCCCGTCATCAACTCGGTCAGCTTGTCGGGCGCAAACATTGTCATCAGCGGCACCAACGGCGCGAAAAGTGGGAATTATTACATCCTCACCAGCACCAACCTTGGATTGCCGTCGTCCAACTGGCTGCGCCTTTCCACCAATCCATTTGACGCCGCAGGCAATTTCAACTTCACCAATCCGCTGGATCCGGCACAGTCGCAGCTTTTCTATTTTCTCCAGTTGCAGTAGTCTTGGTGTGATGAATCCGACGCAGATCAGTGTGCGCCGCGCCACGGTGGACGACCGCGCCGCGCTCCATGCCATCTGGGCGTCCATGCGCCTGCCATCGGACGAACTGGAAAAGCGCCTGACCGAGTTTCAGGTGGTTGAAACTGCTGACGGTGAAGTTGTCGGCGCAATCGGCGTCCAGTTTTCCAAGCAACACGCCCTCCTCCACAGCGAAGGCTATTCCGATTTCGGCATCGCCGACGCCGCACGACAACTTTTTTGGGAGCGCATCCAGACACTCGCCGCCAATCTCGGCGTGTTCCGCGTTTGGACGCAGGAACGTTCGCCGTTCTGGAAAAGTTTCGGCTTTCAGCCGCCGACCGCTGAAATCCTCGACCGGCTGCCGGAAGAATGGAGGAATGAATTCGTCGGCGGCTGGCTCACGCACCAGCTCAAAAACGAGGAAGTCATCACCGCCGCGCTGGAAAAACAATTCGCCGGCTTCATGGCCGGCGAAAAGAAGGAAACCGACCGCTTGGCGGAAAAGGCCCGCAACCTGCGGACGGCCATCACCGTGGCCGGCTTTGCCATCGGCATCATCGGCATCATCGTGGCCGCCTACCTGTTCATCCACCGCAATCCATTTTCACGCTGACGGCATCGTGAATTCATCCGCGTGATACGAGCTTCGCACCAGCGGCCCGCTCGCGACATGAATAAAACCCATTTCCTCGGCGCGCAATTTGTATTCCGCAAATTTCTCCGGCGAAACAAATTCAACCACCGGCAGATGTTTCAGAGACGGCTGTAAATACTGGCCAAGCGTCAGAATATCGCATTTCGCCGCACGCAAATCCTGCATCGCCGTCAACACTTCCTCTTCACGTTCGCCTAGACCGAGCATCATGCCGGACTTCGTATAAATTGTGTCGCCGCGTTTCGCTTTGACTTTCTCCAGCACCGCTAGCGAACGGTCGTAAGTCGCGCGATGCCGCACGCTCGGCGTCAGGCGACGGACAGTTTCGAGATTGTGATTGAAGATGTGCGGATTCGCGTTCAGCACGTTTTCGATTGACGCGTCGCTCTCGTTAAAATCCGGCACCAGCACCTCGATGACAATTTTCGGATTCAGCTCGCGCACCTTTTCAATCGTCTGAGCAAAATGTTCCGCGCCACCGTCCTTCAAATCATCGCGCGCCACAGCCGTGATGACGACGTGCCGCAGTTTCATCCGCCGCGTCGCCTCGGCCACACGCGCCGGTTCGTCCGCTTCGAGCGCGAGCGGCTTGGCCGTGCTGACCGCGCAAAAGCCGCAGGCGCGCGTGCAGCGGTCGCCGGCGATCATGAACGTGGCCGTGCCCTTTTCCCAGCATTCCCAATGGTTTGGGCACTTGGCGCTTTCGCAGACCGTGTGCAGCT